>JBDNGG010000319.1:0-14586 GCA_041689405.1 Terrimicrobiaceae bacterium
AATTCGGGTTTTCGCGCAGCATGGCCCATCCATTCTGTTTGATTTTCATGCTCTCCTCGATTTCCAACAATTCGGCGGCAATCTCCGCGTCGTCGAGGTGCAGGCGCCGGAATGCGAGAATCGCCCGCTCTTTGAACCCATTTAAAATCAGCCATCGCGGACTCTCCGGCAGCATCAGCATCCCGAAAAACATGAGCACGGCAGGGATTGCAATGATCCCGAGCATGATGCGCCAGTGGCCGCCGGTGACACCATCGAACACCGCGTAGCTTGCAAGCCATGTATCGCTCATAAACGCAATTACAATACCAATGGTAATCATGAGCTGATACATCGAAATCAGGGACCCGCGCACTGCCTGCGGTGCGATCTCAGAAAGATAAAGCGGAGCAGTAAACGACGCGATACCCACGGCAACACCAAGAACCAATCGGGCTCCAATCAGGACATGCTCGCTGGAAGCCGTGGCGCAGAGCAGTGATCCGATGACGAAAATCACGGCACTGATGAGCATTGTCTTGCGCCGACCGAGTTGGCTGGAGATAAACCCGCTGATCAGCGCGCCAATCACAGCACCCCAAAGCAGGGAGGCAACGATGAATTCGATGACTCTATCCGAAACTTGGAAATCAGCTTGGATGAATTTTTGAGCACCGGAAATAACTCCTACGTCGAGACCGAATAAGAGCCCTGCGAGAGCGGCGGTGAGGCCGATGAAGTAAATGGCGAATTTCTTTTTCAGATGGGGGGGCGTTGTAAGTAGGCTATTTCTATTAGCTCCCTCGGCACGGTGAAATCAAGTCTATTCGCTGATCAGGCCCGCGCAGACTCGCGCCGCATCGAGGTGATCCTGTGCAAATTTCCGTGCGGCATGGCTGTGCTTCTCATAGTCGGAAGCCACTGCATTAACGGCATCCGCAGCTCCTTGCAGATCCGAAAACGCCAGCACGCCTGCACCCGATGGCAAGTGGTGAGTCCACCCGGTATCCTGGACGACGACCGGCTTTCCCAGGGCGAGGTAACAAGCGCTGCGGCAACTGAACCATCCACTCTGCGATTTGACATAGCCATTTTTGGCGATGCTCCACTCGGCTTTGGAATTGGCAAGGAAGCTATGATAGGTCGCGTAGTCCGGGAGATGCACATCGGGTTCTATGATCGTCCATCCAGCGGATTCGAGGCGACTCGTTGGGCGGTTGCGTCCGATACCCTGACCCATTGCCAGGACAAATGACTCGCTTGTTAATGTCGGCAAATCGATGAAGCGCAAAAATTCTATGTCCTTGTTACCGTAAGCCTCGCCCTCGAATTCCTGCGGCGGATAGCTTGCCCAATTCATTACCGTCGTCCACGCGCCGCGGGCTGGATGCGATGACGTCGGGGGCATCAAAGTTTTTTCCCACCAGTCAATCGCGATCGGCTGAATGGTCGGTTTCCAATCAAATCCAGCGGTGGGCACGCGGCAATCAGGTCGGCCGACATTCAGGCCAAAGGTAAAATGCTCGTCGTGCGCTCGCAGGTGCTCGACGTAGGACGGGCGTGCCAATGTGGCCAGGCCGATGTGCGTGAACATCGGATCCCCGTCGATAAAAATTTTTCTCGGGATCTGCGACACGACATCCCGCATCCAGCACGCCCCGGACACATTAATGAATACCTCACACCCGGCAATTACCCGGTCCGCAAAATCCGCAGCCGGCCCGTGATAGGTCCCATCCGCCTCGTTGCGGTAAATCCAGCGGTCCCCGAGGTCGAATTCATGCATGACCCGTTCCAGATAACCGACGTTGTAGGAGCAATCGGACGAAGGTTCTTGTTTAATCGGGTCGTAAGCCCAGGTCGCGGTGTCTTCCAAATACCAGACATCATGACCAAGTGCACGGAAGCCCAGAAGATACTGGATGTAATCCCATGTCACTCCGCCGAACGCATACTGCCCAATCAATCCCGATACAAGAATCCGCATAGTTCCGAATGTGTAGGCGATAGATCCTCAAATGTCATCCTGCCATTCTTGGAGCGTGGCAGGCGAGAGAGAGTCGTCTGATGGTCTTCGGCTTAGCTCTGTTGGATTCCCAACGACACCAGCAATGCTTGATTGATCGTGCCCGTCGCGACGAGATCATTGGCGACCTGATATTTTCGAATGGCGGCGGTGGTTGCCGGTCCGACTGATCCGTCGATGCTGCCATTGTAATATCCCTCCCGGGTGAGTTCGACCTGCACCGCGGTTTGCACGGGATAGGTGGCATAGACGGGGTAAGCGATGTAGTATGGCTGGGTGAGGATATTCCATCCGGCATAGGCGCCAAGGGGCGCGGCGTAGAAGGAGTTCACCTCGATCGTAGCGGGACGGTAACCACCATTCACGTAAACCGTGTTTGGCCGGTAGCCGGTGAAGCGCTCCGTCGTGGAGGAATAGCTTCCGCCATCTGCCCCTTGGGCATTGACATTCCTTACACCGTATGGTCCAACGCGCGTGGCTGAGGCGTCGTAGGTGCCGCCGTTAGGCCCGGTTGCGCTGCGCGATCCGGTTCCGAATCTCCCCACTGAGGTTCCTGACGCATTGTAGGTTCCGCCATCAGGTCCTGTGGCCTCCACACTTCCCGACCGGTAGCGTCCATAGCTCTCTCCTTGCGCCTCAACACTGCCACCCCGAGGGCCCTCTGCGGAGCGGTTAAATGAACCGCCACCACCACCACGTCGTGTGCCGGCGTCTGCGTGCGAGACCCATAGGAGCGATGCGGATACGGTTACGGCGGCGAGTAGGAGCGATTGGAGGGTGGGGGATTTCATAAGATATTGATTAAGTTATACCACTTTCAGGGTTTCTGTGAAAGAGGAATTAGAGGGTCCTTTCACGGCAAGTCGCGCGCGAAATGGCTCGGAGATATTCCGACCCATTTTTTGAACCAACGGGAGAAATAATTGAGATCAGTAAACCCTGTGGCGAGCGCGGCATCTGTCACCCGTTGGCCAGCCAATAGCAGGCGCTTCGCAGTTTCGATGCGAAATGCGTCACGGTACTCCCGAAGGCTGAGACCGGTCTCGCGTTTGAAGGCGCGGTTTAGATAATCGGATTGATAGCCGAGCATCGAAGCAAGTTGGTTGATCCCGACGTCCAGCTCGGATTTCCGGAGTGCTCGATCAACCCGTGAAACAATTGCTGATCGGCGGAGAATGGGAGCCGGCAGCACAGAAAGGCCTCTCAGCACTACGTCCAAAATCCGTAGCACTGCGGCGGAGACAATGAGCTGATTCGAAATCGCTGAGGCATCGCCCAGCGCAATGATTTCGGAGAGCATCGAGCGGATCGCTGAGACCTGAGACGACGGAAGCCGTGCATGACGCGCTCCCAGCCGCGCCGCGCCGCGCCACTCAAGATCCAGAACGAGGCAGAGGGGACGTCGCCCGCCTGTCTCGTCAAAGGAATGCATGCGGTGTGGGGGGAGGAATACCACACTTCCAGGCGAAACCGCTTGCGGATCACCGTCAATCGTTACGGTGCCGCCCCCTCGGACATAAACGATAATCTGGGAATAGGGATGGGAATGACTGGACAAGCTGTCCACGTCGGGGAGGTGGCGGTTCAGGCGCAGGCGACGGCACTGACATCCTGGAAGGTGGATCGCAAGCGCCTGGAGAAGGAGAGGGCGGTAATTTTTCACGCGCGAGAGCAGTGTCGCAGATGATCGGACAAATATAAAGTCGTTTTTGTGCTACTTTGAGCAACCTTCGTCATAACGGGTAGTGCTTGATGCGTGTAGAGTGCCGACATGAATTTACCTCCTCGTGTATTGGTGACCGGATCGAGCCGCGGCCTGGGTCGGGGCGTTGCTGAATCCCTCTCCGCTGCTGGCTACAGCGTCGCAATCCATTATGCAAATAACGCAGCCGCTGCGAAAGAATGTGCTGCCGCGTGCCAGGCGTTGGCAGTTTCTCCGGACCAGCGCTTTCCTGTCGTTGGAGGAAACATCGGAGTTGGAGTGGACCGCCGGCGGTTGTTTGACGATGCGCTTGCTGCACTCGGCGGGCTGGATGCGCTGGTGAACAATGCCGGAATAGCGCCACGGATAAGGGCGGATATTACGGCAGCCACCGAGGAGATTTTTGACGAGGTGATCGATGTGAATCTCAAGGGGCCATACTTCCTATCGCAACTGGCGGCGAACCACTGGCTTGAGAATCCCGGCGCATCGCGGTTGAATGGCAATTACAAATTGATTTTTGTCTCGTCGCTCTCCGCTAATACGGCGTCCGTGAATCGCGGCGAATATTGTATTTCCAAGGCAGGGCTGGCCATGGCGACCCAGCTATGGGCGACTCGTCTGGCAGCCGATGGAATCCAAGTCATCGAATTGCGGCCGGGAATCATGGCGACGGACATGACTGCGGGAGTGAAAGACAAATACGATGCGCTGATGGAGACAGGTATCGTGCCGCAAATGCGATGGGGTAAACCCTCGGACCTCGGACTCGCGGTGCAATCGATACTTGCCGGTCATTTTCCATTTTCCACCGGCGATGTCATCAATATCGACGGCGGATTCCATCTGCGTCGGCTCTAAGTTTTCCGAATCCTTAACCTTGATTACCACTCCATGATCCAATCCGACCCTCAACTCACTACAGCCGATTTGGCGCCAGCGCTTGACCGCTTTTTCAACTTATCCGCCGGAAAGATTCGGAACTTGGATAACCGCTGGGACCCTGCTGCGGGCACTCCGGTATTTACAGTGGCAGGAGAATACACATCCCGTGGCTGGACCGAATGGACGCAGGGGTTCCAGTTTGGCTGTGCGATTTTGCAGTTTGATGCTCAGCGCGACGATGAATTTCTTCAGATCGGGCGCGGCCACACGCTCCAAAGCATGGCTCCGCACCTCACTCATGTCGGCGTCCACGACCATGGATTTAATAACGTAAGCACCTACGGCAATCTGCTGCGCTTGCAGCGGCAGGGGGTTTTACCGGCCAATGAGTGGGAGACGCATTTTTATGAATTGGCGCTGAAGGTAACCGGGGCGGTTCAGGCTTCGCGATGGACATCGCTCGGAGCGGATCTTGGCTATGTGTATTCGTTTAATGGGCCGCATTCGTTGTTCTCCGACACGATTCGATCCATGCGTGCGCTTGCGCTGAGTCACGCGTTGGGTCATCGATTGATGGGTGAAATGGATCGGCCGATTTCCTTGTTGAAGCGGCTGGTGGAACATGCTGAAACCACAGCGCGATACAACGTGTATTTCGGCACAGGCCGCGACATTTACGACATGCGCGGACGGGTCGTGCATGAGTCGATTTTTAACTTGAACGACCGCGCTTACCGCTGCCCGAGCACCCAGCAGGGATACACCCCGTTCAGCACCTGGACTCGAGGCCTCTCATGGATCCTGTGTGGTTATCCGGAGGAGATCGAATTCCTTGAAACACTGCCGGAGAGTGAATTCTCGGAATTGGGCGGCAAGCAGGCAGTGATCGATCGATTCTTGGAGGTGTCGATGGCGGTTGCGGACTTCTATTTGGATCAAACTCCAACAGATGGCGTTCCCTATTGGGATACAGGAGCCCCCGGGCTGGCGAATCTGGGTGACTATTTGGATCGACCGGCGGAACCGTTCAATGCTCATGAACCTGTGGATAGCTCGGCAGCCGTGATTTCCGCGCAGGGACTTCTGCGCCTTGGAAGCTGTCTTGCAAAGTCCGGCCGTCATGCGGAAGCAAGTCGATATACTCAAGCAGGTCTCACCGTAACGAAGACGCTGTTTGCGGAACCGTATCTTTCCGTTGATCCCTCGCACGAAGGATTGCTTTTACACTCGGTCTATCATCGTCCGAACGGCTGGGATTACATCCCGGCGGGACAGTCGGTGCCGTGTGGTGAGTCGTCCATGTGGGGAGATTACCACGCCATGGAACTTGCGCTTTATCTCAAACGCCAAATTGAAAATCAACCGGACTATTCGTTCTACGCCTGCTTATGATCATCACGGACCTCAGTAAAATGGAAGGCCGCCGCTACCCGGCCCGCCGCCGCACGCAGAACCTTGCCGGGGGACTTGCTCCCATCCAACCCACAAGTTTTGCGATGGGATTTGTCACGCTTGATCCGAATGGGGGCCAGGTGCCGTGGCATAATCAGGAGCAGGAAGAGGTGTATTTTGTCATCGAGGGACAAGGCGAGATGTGTCTTGGCGAGGATCGGCAACCGCTCACCACGGGCCAGATGGTTTATATCCCATCCGGTGTATTTCATCAGCTCTCCAATACGGGGGATACGCCGCTCAAGATGATTTATTGCTACGGACCTGCGGGTGATGTGGCGCATTGGCGGCAGGAATTGGAGGGCACGCTTCCCAAGGCGGGCGTGGATGCTCCCGCGCTTCCTGCCGGGGCTCATCCTCAATGCACGGACAAACCGGCGTAAACCGATCCGGCTGACCTGAATTTTAACGACAGACTAAAAAAATATGAAAACACACAAAATCGGAATCATCATGAACGGCGTTACCGGCCGCATGGGAACCAACCAACACTTCATCCGATCGATCCTCGCGATCCGGAAACAAGGAGGAGTGAAAATCAGCCCGGATGAGGTGATTATGCCGATGCCGTTGCTCGTGGGACGCAGCGAGGCGAAGCTCCGGCAACTGGCCGCCATGGATGAGGGGGTTCGTTGGACAACCGACGAAGATGCCGCACTCGCCGATCCTGACTGTCAAATCTACTTTGACGCGCAAACCACCGGTCGCCGCGCAGATGCAGTGAAAAAGGCAATCGCAGCCGGAAAGCACGTGTATTGTGAGAAACCAGTCGCCGTTTCCACCGAAAGCGCATTGGAATTATTTGCCATCGCCCAGAAGGCGGGTGTCAAGAATGGTGTGGTCCAAGACAAGCTCTGGCTTCCGGGTATGCTCAAAATCAAGCGTCTGCAAGAGCAGGGGTTTTTTGGAAAGATCCTGAGTGTGCGCGGGGAGTTTGGATACTGGGTGTTTGAGGGTGACAATATTCCTGCGCAGCGGCCCAGTTGGAACTACAGGAAAGAAGACGACGGCGGCATCATCGTCGATATGCTCTGCCATTGGCGCTACGTCTTGGACAATCTCTTTGGCGAGGTCAAAGCGGTATCATGCCTGGGTGCCACGCATATTCCGGAGCGCGTGGACGAGCAGGGTAAGACCTATGCATGCACGGCCGATGATTCCGCCTACGCGACGTTTGAACTCGATGGCGGGGTGATTGCGCACTTCAATTCGAGTTGGACGGTGCGTGTGCGCCGGGATGATTTGCTCACGTTGCAGGTCGATGGGACGCATGGATCGGCAGTGGCCGGTCTTCGCGAATGTTACGTCCAGCATTACGGAAATACACCAAGGCCGGTCTGGAACCCGGATATCACGCAGCCGATTGATTTCATGGGCGGATGGTCAAAAGTGCCGGAACAAGAATCCTACGACAATGCATTCAAGGTGCAATGGGAGTTGTTCCTTCGGCATGTGGTGCTCGATGAGCCGTTCCCGTGGACACTGCTCGCTGGCGCTAAGGGAGTGCAACTGGCCGAACTCGGCATCGATAGCTGGAACCAGCGCCGCTGGCTCGACGTCCCGGCACTTGCGTAAAAGCAATCTCCGAGCACGGACAGCATCTGCCACGGCGCCTTTCGGAGCGTCGTGCGCAGGTGATCCAGACATTGGGAGCGGTCTTCCCCCGGTTGATCGAGCGGAAACTTGGAATCGAAGAAATACGGACGCGCAAGCATATGGAAAAAGCGGTGGATTTCCGAGCGGGGTTCGGCCTTTAGCCACACTGGCGAGGCCAGAATACCCGATAGACAAAAAATTGCTTTCGCTTCGCAAGGGCAGCGGTATTTCGTTCGAACTTCCTTCGTTTAAACAGCTTCAGCCAGATTCGCAGCTTTTCGTGAGGCCAGTGCGAAAGCCGGGTTGAACTATGGCTGGGAGCCACACGATCAGCCATCAGTGACATTGACCGACAAGGGCGGAACAAAACCGAATCCGCTGTAAGCAAGAAGACTGTGGCGCGACACCGGCCCGGAGTTCTGATTACAGCAAAATTTCAGACCGTTCGGGTTTGCAAGAAAACCAGAAATATGGCATTCTCAAACTGATAAAAACCACGCTCGAAATTCCGGATGAACTGTATCGGCAGGCCAAGGTGCATGCTGCTCAGGAGAACCGGAAAATGAGAGACATCGTAAGCGAGGGCTTGCAGAGGGTACTCGGGGTGACGCAGAAAGTTGCATCGCGGGTGACGAAGCTCCCGGTGACGATTCATCCGGCACACGCGGGTACGGCGTTGAACAGCGATCGGATGTCCGAGATCGTGAAACTCGCCGCCTCCTGGGGTGTGAGCCCTGATGAGGCATTGGTGCGGTTGACTCAAACTGCACGTGCAGCGAACGCAGCACGGGAGAAATCGCTAGGCATCATGGAGGAGATTGAAAGAAATCCTCCTTATCCGCCGGGCAGGGTGCGGGAGATGATCGATGAAGCGAATCGTCTCCGAAAGGAAACATGGGATTGACTGCCATGGAGATAGAAACTACTCACGCCGTGAATGACTAGCGTATGGATTCTTTCCCGGTTTCTGACTTAAAACGCAGTAAGGGCACGGATTTTAGTCCGTGCCCTTACTTTTGAAATGGGGTGGTAGGGTCAGGCTTTTTCGACCTGCCAGTATTCGAGTTCCACCGGGGCGTCACGCCCGAAGATACTTACCGAGACACGAAGTCTACCGCGCACAGGATCGATCTCTTCCACAACCCCATTCTGACTCTGGAATGGGCCGTCTGCCACTTTGACTTTGTCGCCGACTTCGAATTCGATTTTCGGCTTTACGTTGTCCTCGCGTTCGCGGACCTGCGCCAGCAGTGCCTCGACTTCTTTTGGACGCATTGGGATCGGGTGGGCCTTGGTGCCGGCGAATCCAATCACTCCGGTGGTTTCGCGAATGAAATACCATCCGCGGTCCATGAGTTGATTATTTTCGTCAAGCAGATGCATGTTAATGATGATGTATCCGGGGAAAAACTTGCGGGTTGTTTCCGATTTTTTGCCGCGCTTGATCTCTTGGACGCGTTCCGTTGGAACGAGAGCCTCGAAGATGACGTCTTGCATCTCTTCGGTCTTGATGCGCTTCTCGATGTTGTCGCGCACTTTTTGCTCTTGTCCGGAGAGGACATGAACGACAAACCATTGGTCACGTGGAGCCAAACTCATTTACAACAGGGTAGGGATAGTGGCCGTATCAGGGCCGGATGAGGAAGTTAACGACATTGATGAGGACCAAGTCGAACGCAGCGATATAACCACCGACAAGTAGCATGGCGATCATGACAACGACGGTGGAATCCCAAAGCTCTTTGTAGCGCCGGAATCCTTTTTCATTGGGATCCCATGGCCATGTGGCCTTGGCGAGTTCGCCACGGACTTCGGCGGTAAATCGCGAAATTTTTGCAAACACGGCTTTGTGTATTCAGGAAAATGTCAAGTGTTGTGAAATCAGGCCAGGAGGGACTCGAACCCCCAACAAACGGTTTTGGAGACCGCTACTCTACCAATTGAGCTACTGGCCTTTAATCACAACAATATAACAATAAGTTTACTAATTAGTCAAGGATGTCACCCACGCGACCAGCACCCACGGTGCGGCCACCTTCGCGGATCGCGAAGCGGATGGTTTTTTCCATCGCGATAGGTGTGATGAGGTCGACTTCAATCGACACATTATCACCAGGCATAACCATTTCGACGCCCTCAGGGAGCTTGATCGATCCGGTCACGTCGGTCGTGCGGAAGTAAAACTGCGGGCGATAGTTCGAGAAGAACGGCGTGTGGCGTCCACCTTCGTCCTTGCTGAGCACATAGATCTCGGCTTTGAACTTGCGGTGGGGCTTGATCGAACCGGGCTTGGCAATAACTTGGCCCCGCTCGATATCGTCTTTTTTGATGCCACGGAGAAGGATGCCGACGTTGTCACCAGCGCGTGCTTCATCGAGCAACTTGCGGAACATTTCGATGTCAGTAACGGTGGTTTTCTGTGTGTCGCGGATACCAACGATCTCAACTTCTTCCATTTTCTTGAGGATACCACGTTCTACACGGCCGGTGGCGACAGTGCCGCGACCTTCAATGTTGAACACGTCTTCGATGGGCATCAAGAATGGCAAGTCGATTGCACGCTCTGGAAGCGGAATGTAGGAATCGATAGCTTCCATGAGTTGGCCAATCGCGCCCTCGTATTCCGGGTCGCCTTGAAGTGCCTTGAGTGCACTTCCTTTAACGATTGGGATGTCATCGCCGGGGAATTCGTAACTGGAAAGAAGTTCGCGAACTTCCATTTCGACGAGTTCCAGAAGCTCTGGATCGTCAACCATGTCCACTTTATTGAGGAACACGACCATTGCGGGGACACCGACCTGACGGGAGAGCAGGATGTGCTCACGGGTCTGGGGCATCGGGCCGTCTGCCGCGCTCACAACGAGAATAGCTCCATCCATCTGGGCCGCACCGGTGATCATGTTTTTAATATAATCAGCGTGTCCGGGACAATCGACGTGGGCGTAATGCCGGTTAACGGTTTCGTATTCTTGGTGGGAGGTGTTGATCGTGATACCGCGCTCTTTTTCTTCCGGCGCATTATCGATGTCCTCGTATTTACGTGCTGTGGCCCCGCCCGTCTTGGCGAGCACGGTCGTGATCGCTGCAGTTAGGGTCGTTTTGCCGTGATCCACGTGTCCGATCGTGCCGATGTTAACGTGGGGTTTCTCTCGCTTGAATGTATCTTTAGCCATCTTGTTTTATGTGAATTGTTCTAATCTACCGTTTTAAAGTTCATGGAGCCCACGACCGGGTTTGAACCGGTGACCTCGTCCTTACCAAGGACGTGCTCTACCAACTGAGCTACGTGGGCATCGGGGCGTTTCGGCCTTTCGGGGACAGAACTGTTTTCGGCGTCTGCTCAGCCCACGTAAAAAAGGATGAAAAGACCCGGCCGCTTTTTTAAAACGGTCGCTGCTCTTCGCTTTTTTGCGCTGACTGAATGTCGAAACTATCAAACCCGTTCCCGCTGTCAAAGGGAAAAAATGGAATTCGGCGATGGAAATTTTCAGGCATGGCGTTTCCGTGGTTGCTCCGGTAATACGAGCAGATGATATTACGGCGATGAATGTGGCTGATTTGCGGAAAGATTACTTGGCGGGCGCGCTTGAACGAGAGGATCTGGCGGACGATGCGATCGAGCAGTTTAGGCTGTGGTTTGCGGAGGCGACGGCGGATCCGCGGATCATTGAGGCGAATGCAATGACGCTGTCTACTGCGGATCCCGAGGTGGGAGTTACGTCGAGAATCGTACTATTGAAAGGCTTGGGGCCGGACGGCTTTCGGTTCTTTACGAATTATGAAAGCGGTAAGGGTCGGCAGATCGCGGCGGATGCACGGGTGGCGCTTTCATTTTACTGGCAGGGTCTCGAGCGTCAGGTCCATATCACGGGCCGAGCGGAAAAGTTGCCCCGTGAGGTGTCAGAGAGCTATTTTCGATCACGTCCCCGGGAGAGTCGACTCGGGGCATGGGCGTCTCAGCAGAGTCGCGTCGTCGCATCCCGGGAGGCGCTAGAGGCAGTCCATGAGCGCGTGAGCAAAGAGTATCCTGGGGACGAGATCCCGATGCCTCTTTACTGGGGAGGGTATTTGGTGCGCCCCCAGACCGTGGAGTTTTGGCAGGGTCGGACCGGGAGATTACACGACCGTTTTCGTTTCATCCGTGGCGGGGATTTCGGCTGGAAAGTGGACCGGCTGGAGCCGTAGCCATCGGGCTCGTTTAGCTCTGGTTCGAGGTGTCGCCGCGCACGCCGGGAAATTCCCCGCTTGACCTTTCTGGAACATTTTCGTCTTTACTCCGAGTCCCGGCGCATCACCATTCCGGAGTATTATCCTTTTTGAACGAATGAACTTAAACGCCTGTTTTTCCCGCAATTTTGTCGCTGCCCTCTTGTTAGTCGGCGGTGCTTTTTTTCCTTCCGATGCGGATGCGCAATTCGGGACAGGCCCGATCATCAAGCAGATCGATGTGGAGTTTGTGGGACCGGAAACCATTTCGCGGGAACGCGTGCTGGCGAATCTAGCCACGCAGGTTGGGCAACCGTATAGCGAGCGCACCGCAGAAGAGGATATTCGCAGCCTCTACGCGACCGGAGCGCTGGCCAACGTGCGTATTTTTGGTGAACCTATGGACGAGGGAGTCAAGGTCACGGTGCTGCTTCAGGGTCGGCCGATTGTTTCCGAAGTCATCGTGGAGGGTGCCGCCGCCATCAACCTAAATCGGGTGCGCCGGGAAATTGCCATCGCGCCCGGCGGCAGCCTGAATGAAGAAGTCATCGAGGACGACCGGCGGAAGATTGTAAAACTCTATGAGGACCGCAACTTCACCGAGGTGGATGTCCAGTACAAGATCGAAGAATTGGCGGACAATAAAGCGCGGGTGGTTTTTTCGATTAGCGAGGGACCGAAGTTGATCGTGCGCAAGATCACGTTCATTGGGAATTATTCCGTGAAACAGGCTGACTTGGTAAAGGCCATGAAAACCAAGCCATGGAATTTACTTTCGTTTTTCAATAAAAGCGGTCGGTTGATTCCTGCGCAGGTTGAGGAAGATCGGGCTGGGCTCCGTTTATTTTATCAGAACCGCGGATTCGCCGATGTGCGGATCATGGACATCTCGTCGCAGCCAATGGGTACTGACGGCGTCGAGGTGGTCGTGACGATCGAAGAGGGGATTCAATATCGTGTGAATTCCGTGGCATTTGAAGGTGTCAACGTGGCGGCTGAGGAAGAAATCAAGCCAGCGCTTGCCATGATCGAGGGATCACTTTTCACGCCATCAGGTCTCACTGCCGATCTTCGTTCGATCAGCGATTTCTACGGTCGGCTCGGATATGTTGACCGCCTTGTGCTGCCGGAAGTCACCCCGGCGGGTGAGGGGATCGTCGACCTCCTTTACCGCATTGATGAAGGAGTGCAGTCGTACGTCAACCTCATCAATATCCAGGGCAATACGCGCACCAAGGATTTCGTAATCCGGCGTGAGTTGCTATTGAAACCCGGTGATATTTTCGACACGACGCGAGTGGACGTGAGTCGGGAACGCATCGCAAACTTGAACTACTTCACTGCCGAGCCGCCTACGGCATTGCAGTTATTGCCTACCGACACGTTAGTTCCCGGTCGTAAAGATCTCAATGTCATCGTGGAGGAAAAGCGCACCGGATCGTTTAACTTCGGTGCGGGATTCAGCACTATTGACAGTTTGATCGGGTTTGCGGAGTTGCAGCAGACGAACTTCGATCTTTTCAATTGGCCGCGTTTCGTCGGGGCGGGGCAGCGCTTCCGGATCCGGGGTCAATATGGTATCCAGCGTCAGGATTTCGTTATCTCGTTCACCGAGCCATGGTTTCTCGGCTATAAACTATCCTTCGGAATTGAAGGTTATTACCGCTCGGCGAGCTTCTTGAGCGACGTTTACGAACAAAGCAATGCGGGTGTCGCGATCCAACTGCGCAAGTCACTCACGTCATTCCTCAGCATCGACGGGGAATACCGGCTTGAGCAGGTCCGGATTTTTGATGTGGATGACACTGACGCAGGGCAGGTGATTCAGGACGCGGCTGGCACGTATGTCCGCAGTGTGCTGGCGGGATCGCTCGTATGGGATAGCCGCGATAGTTTATTCCTGACGCGAAAGGGCACTTTCGCAAAAATGACGGGGTTCGTTTCGGGCGGATTCCTTGGCGGAGACGTCCAGACGACCGGTATCACGCTCGAGGCGTCGCAACATTTTTCGCTCCCATTTGACACTATTCTCTTGTTCCGCGGTCAGTTGGCTGTGGTTGATACCTGGGGTGGTGATGGCGACACCGGGCAGGGAGTGCCACTTTTTGACCGACTCTATCTTGGTGGCGCCAACAACATGCGAGGTTTTGATTTCCGCGATGTGGGACCCAAAGACGAATTTGGAAATCCCATCGGTGGCAACAGCCTTGCTTTCGGCTCTGCCGAGTTTAGTTTTCCGATCATAACCCGGATTCGGGGGAGCCTGTTCACCGACGTTGGTTTTGTGAATGCTGCATCCGGAGATTTTTCGACGGAAAACTTCAATGCCGACATCGGTATCGGCCTGCGGGTGGAACTTCCAATTGGCCCGGTGCGGATCGACTACGGTATTCCTGTCAAATCCGATCAGTTCAACGACAGCACCGGAAAATTTAATTTTAATATCGGGTATCAATTTTGAACAACCCGCCGGATATCCGGTCTTATACGAATATCATTTACAGATATTCACAAAACGCTATCCCTCATCTCCCTTAAGTAAACCATCTATGATCAACAAACACGTCCGCACCTTGGCAATCGCAACCGTATTTTGTGCCTTTGCACCACTCGCACAGGCTCAAATGAAACTCGGGATTCTCGATATGAATCGGGTCTTCACCGAATTTTATAAAACCAAGGACGCCGAGCAGAAGCTTAACGAGCAGCGCGCTGCAGCAAAAAAAGAATTTGATGACCG
>JBDNGG010000320.1:0-5466 GCA_041689405.1 Terrimicrobiaceae bacterium
CGGTCCGCACGGAAACCATCCAGAGTTCGACCAAGCCACCAGTGCGTGGTTTGACCGGCATGTGGCGGGGAGCGCGCACCCGGATTTCGCTGTCCGCGAGAAGGAATTCACGGAACAGGAACTCAGTGTTTTTAACGGTTTTAGCCCGGTCCCCAACCATCTTCACCTTTTGCCTCATCTTCTCACTCCTCGGGGCGGACTCGCATTGCCGCAACAGCCGGACGAGTGGCCCCGCCTCCGCCAAGAAATCGTCGCCCGTTTAAAAAAAGAGATTTTTTGTGCCCGGGAGATGCCGGGAACCCTACAAATGGAATGCGACGGAGACTGGCTCTGGAGTGCGCGCGGTCCCTCGGAAAAATCGGTCCGGATTCACCGTGGAACGATCAACAACACCGATGTCTGGCTGCAAATCGTGCGGCCCGGGTCGGCTCTCCGCCGACTGGTGATCACCGTCGCCGACGGGGGCGAAACCTCCCAGCAGGCCATGGCCCGCTCGGCCGTTGCGGTCAATACCGCCACCACGACTTACGCCGGATATGAGCCCCGTTTGGCGGGCGATCGCGCCCCCATGGCGGATCCCGGCCTCCATTTTCCGGGTTCACGATTGCCCTCGATCCGGACGAATTTGCTTCGGGCCATGGCGCTCACCGGCATCACTCCGGTGATGATGATCTGTCAGGACTTATTGGGCGTCATTGATTACCTCCTCACGCTGGAGGAACTGCGGGACGTGGAGATTTATCTCGCCGGACGCGGCGAAGCCGGAATCGCCGCGCTTTACAGCAGCGTGCTCGACGAACGCATCGCCGGGGTGATTCTGGAGGACCCTCCCGGTTCACACCAGACTGGTGCGCCGGTCCTTGGCATCCTCCGGGTCCTCGACCTCCCCCAGGCCGTCGCCCTGATGGCACCCCGACCGGTCGCGCTGGTCAATCCCGTATACAGCAACTGGACATGGCCCGAACGCCTCTACCAACGTCTCGGCTGCCCGGAGAAGTTTATCATCGCCGAGGATATCCGAAGCGCGATGGAGAAAATAGCGGGGTAGGGTTGTCTGGCCCGAAAAGCGCAAACCGAAGGAGCGTGGGCGTCCCGGCCGAATGGTTTGGAAGGCGGGCGAGTCGCCCACGCTCCCATTAAGAGGCGTCTTCGCAACCAATCCCGACGGGATCAAACGGGAGTGGTAGTCTGCAGCCGGATAAATTCCAAAACTTTAAATTTGATACCAAGGTTTATAAGGAACACGGTGGTAGCAGCAAAATAGAAAATGAAAGCTTCCGAATCCACCGCCAGCCGCCCCCCCCAGCCGTCCGAACCCGGTCTGCTCGAAACCATGACCAAGCCAGAGGTGGAATCTTTTCATCCCGAGGTGATGGTGATCCCTTTGGGTTCAACCGAACCTCACGGTCCGCATTTACCCTATGGGACGGACACAACGATCGCCAACCGATATAGCCGGGAAGCGGTGCGGCGGGCCAATGCAGACGGCGGCCGCGTCCTCTGTCTCCCGGCCCTGCCGTTTGGCAACAATGTCAACTTCAAGAACTTTCCCTTTGCCTGCCGAATCCGGGTCGAAACGCTCATGGCGGTGGTTTTGGATTTGGTTACCTTTGGACGGGAGGAAGGCCTCCGCAAGTTCGTCCTCGTCAATTGCCATGGCGGCAACGATTCGACACTGGCCGCCTGCACCCGCCAAATTTTTGACCGCTTCCAAAACGAGGCGTTTGTCGTCATGTCGGGGTGCGGAGCTTTTGGCGGAGAAACGTACCGGAAATTGTTTTCCGATGGCTCGCCTCATGCCGGCGATTATGAGACCAGTCTGATGCAGTTTTTGGCTCCGGAAAAAATGCCGACCCATGCTCCGGTAGAGTCTCCCATGCACACGCCGACCGTTCCCGGTTTGGCGGAGGCGAGGGTGACCTGGGTGCGAAATTGGTCTCACTTCATGCCTGCCGCCTGCGGGGGGCGTCCTGATCTCGCCACCGCAGAAAAAGGCAAAGAGTTTTTTGAGGCGGATGTGACCGGTTTTTCCCGCTTTCTGGTCGCCCTGAGCGAGGCCCCCTGGCATCCTCGCTTCCCTTACGCAGCGGAAGTCGTATAACTGTGCGTGCTCTGGCCGACGCCACCGGATATTCGGTGGCGACCGTTTCCCCGGCGTAACGACCCTCAAAACGCTCTCGGCGGTCGGCGGGCGGTCAATCTACTGGCCGCCTAAATCCAAATGAACTCATGGGGGGTGGGCTCCCCATTGCCAAAATGCGATGGTTTCTCACCCTCACATTGCTGCGGGGAAGTTGGTTGGGGCGCTATCCGGAACGGGGTGATTGGGGAGATTTTGGCTGGCGGCGTCACGGGCGGCCAGAGCAGCGGCTGTAATATGCAAGCATTCTGCGGTGGAAATTTCGGCCGAAGGTTCACCTCGGACGGCTGCGACGAGGGCTTGGGCGGTCTTAATGCCCCAAGATTCATCGACCGGACAGTCCCAATGGTCTTCGCCTTGGGCGTCGAGGAGGAAAACCGTTTCGCCCCGGACTTCCAAGACGCCCTCGGTCCCCGTGATCCGAACGCGGTCGTCGCCGTGGCTGGGGGCGCCCTGGGGACGGAGAAAATCTGCGGTGATGAGACAAGGTACACCTCCCGTCATTTCGAAAAACATCGCCGCGTGATCTTCCATTTCCCGGTACTCCGGGAAGCGGCGGTTTCCCTGCCGGGCGGTAACGGATCGAAAGTGCAGACCGGTGGACCAAGACGCAAAATCGATGGCGTGGACCGCTACCCAAGGTATAATGCCGCCAAAGAGTTCTCGCGATTTATAAAAGTCGGGACGGGAGGAGCCGAACTTATAGGTTTTCTGTGCCTGAATCATCACCGGATCTCCGATGCGACCCTCGCGAAAAATTTGTCGGGTCTTTTGCATCGCGAAATTCCAACGCATGGTCAGTTCCGCAATAAGCCGCCGTTCACCTGAAGCGGTCAGTTCTTTCAGCCGTTCATAGGTTTTCCAATCGGTGGCGAGGGGCTTTTCCGTCAGGACATCAAACCCCGCTTCCAGGGCGCGGATGGCCAAGGGACCGTTTTGGGCATAAACCGTACCGATGTACACAAGGTCAGGGGCAAACTTTTCCAGCATTTCTTCCATCGACAAATACGTTTGCGAGCAGCCGGCACTCCGGGCTTTATCCAAGGCGGCCGGGTCGTAGTCATCACAAGCCCAGGCGAGAGTCGCTCCCGGAAGATGCCGGACAATGGCATGTCCATATCCGCCAACGATGCCGATTTTCATGAGATTGCGGTCACCGGGCAACGGTGGTCGGCAGATTTTGGGGTGCCCGCCATGTCTTCGATGATCTTTCTCAGACCGGGGAGGGATGCGATGGTTGCGGTGCCTCCGGGAGCACCCCATGGGTAGCCGGCTTCGGAGGGGAGAAGACCCTCAAGGAGAAGCTTGCGCCCGGCCGGTTCGACTTCGGAGAGCACAATGGGCTCGTCAGAAGCAGCTTGGGAAAGGGACCCGGTCGGCACTTGGTGGATCTTTCCCGCCGCCAGATAGAAGAGCGCGTTGGTCTCCACAAAGCCCCGGCAATCTTCCAGTGTTTGCGCAGGCCGTGGCATTTTTCCCTGCAAATATTGTAAATAGATTTCCATGCCGGGCACCAGATGGGCGGGTTGATGCGACTCGGTTTCTACGGGGTGGTCTGGCCGGGTGATTTCAACCTCACAGGCCGAACGAATGGTGATGGTGGCATCTTCAAACTCGAGAATTTCCTCAGTGAGCCCCTGCTGGCCACAGGCATGGGAGGCGGCCACGCGAAATTCAACCCCGTTATCGAGTTGGCCGCGGGCAAAGATGGTGTCGGTGCCTTCAATGGGGTTGGCCCGATAGAGTTCGCAGTCCATGTTGCGGGGGCGTCCCCAACCTTGCAACTCCTGCTGGTTACCAAAGGTGAGCAAGGCATTGAGGTAATGTGACATGGCATTGCCCAGACAGGAATCAAGGAGCAGGTTGTCGTTGAGAAGGAGCTTCCCCGCCCAATTGCTGCGGGCGAAATAAGCTGGCGCACGACTGGTGAGACCAAGGAAGGAAAGTCGCTTCAGGGTTCCGAATTCCCCGGCTATCATCCGGCGCTTGAGCGCCAGACGTTCGGGCGCGAAAATTAGAGAAAACCCGACATTGGTGGTCACGACGGCATCCTTCTCGACCTCCAACATGCGCTCCAATTCCTCCGGATCGAGGGTGGGAGGCTTTTCCAGATAGCAGGCCGAGCCATTGCGGACAAAAGCTTCGTGCATGGGGGCATGACATTGAATCGGAGTGGCCACCACCCCCAGATCGATCTCCCCAGCATGAGCTGCCATCATGGCGTCAAAGTCGTCGTAAGTGGAAATTTTACGTCCGGCGAAATCGTGACGGAGGCAGATTTCCTCGAGGCGGCTCAAGGCCGGATCACAGGTGGAGACCACGCGGGACTTTCCGGATTTTTCTAAAGCATTATGGACATCGTGGTGGGCGGCGCCAAATCCTCCAATGCCGGCAATGGCGGTGCGGATGGGTGATGAGAGCGGAAAGCGGGACATCGGAAAAGTTGGCTGAAGCGGCGAAGGAAAGAGAGAATTAGAAAAAACTATCTCCGCCAAAACCTAGCGTGTCAACTCAAGGAACAACAAAGGCAGCGGTTTGCATTTGGAGACAGAGCGGGTGTGTTGGCGAGAACCTGCGTCACTTGAAGCGCATGTGCTTTGAGGCTTTGTGTGCTCGCGCCATACGACGAAGAACTGACACCTTCGACTTGAAAGCGGATCTCTGACGTGCAAACCCGAGGAGCGTGGGCGTCCTGCCCACATCAATAAATGAAAGCGGGCAAGATGCCCACGTTCTCGTGGAAGAGGCGTCTTTTGGACTTATCTGGTCAAGTTGCATGACCGCAAAAGACCGCTTGCTTCGGGGCTATGCCTGTGAGATTTCTTGTAGATGAAATTACCCCTGTTCTCTTCCCTCCGTGTCTCGCTGGTCGCAGTGCTCGCGGGTCTAATTCCCGCGTTTTTCGGGCCCACCCCTACACAGGCGGCTGTTTTAACCTACGATGCCACCAATCTCGGTTGGTTCGCGACCAATGCCTGGGACAGCGGGACTTCCACTTGGACCTCGGGAAATTCGGCGGTAGTCGAAGTCGCTTCGACTACCGCAGTGAGCCTGAATGCCAGCACCAATGTTGCCAACCTCACCTTGGGTGGCGCTGGGGCACTATCCTTCACAGGCACCACGTCCGTCAGAACTCTGCAGATGTCCGGCGGTAACCTCTCCGTGACCAACAACAGTGGCGGTGTGATCTTTGGAGCCCGGGCCGTTATCCAAGGCGACTATACATTCAATACGAATGGCTGGCTTCGCTTGAACGCAACTACCAGCGAAGCTTACGTGGGCACAGCTACGGTGCAAACCGGAAGAATCCATTACACTCATCCAAC
>JBDNGG010000321.1:0-2202 GCA_041689405.1 Terrimicrobiaceae bacterium
GTTCCGCTACTCGCTGCTCGATGGCGTGAAGGACGGTTTCCTGATCAATCCCACGGTTGTGGATGCCCGCAGCACGGTCACCACCCAGCTCCTTTCGGATAAGGGTTTTGTCGTCTCATTCAAGGACGACGAAGGCGACGACCACGACGAGGCGTTCAAACAACGCCAGTTCGAAAAGCGCTTCTTCTCGAAGGCCACCAACCAGCTCTTCTGCAAAACCTTTCTCGAAAATGCCCTGCGCGACCCGGTCAGCGGCGAGATTGGCAAGTCCATCGTCTTCGCCGTCAGCCAGCATCACGCGGGCAAGCTGGCGCAGATTTTCAACGAGATGGCCGACCGCATGTTCCCCGGCAAATACCAGTCCGACTTCGCCGTGCAGGTCACCTCGCAGGTGGACGGCGCACAGCAGCACACCATCAATTTCACCAACAACAACCTGCTCGGCTCCGCCAACTTCATCCCCACCTACAAGACCAGCAAAGCCCGCGTCTGCGTCACCGTCGGCATGATGACCACCGGCTACGATTGCCCGGACCTCCTAAATCTCGGCCTCTTCCGCCCCATCTTTTCCCCCACCGACTTCATCCAGATCAAAGGCCGTGGCACCCGGAAGCACGACTTCCGCGAGCAACTCTTCGACGAGGCGATCAGGGAGAGCGTCAAGGAACCGAAGAAGACCGCCTTCAAGCTCTTCGACTTCTTCGCCAACTGCGAATACTTCGAGAAGGAGTTCAAATACGACGAGGTTCGCAAACTCCCGAAACCCTCCTCCGATCAGTCAGATTCGTCCGATCCGTCCGGTGCCCGCTACACCGGCACCTACGAGCACCTCGGCGAAGACCTGCTCTCCACCATCAAGGAGAAAGCGGTCGGCGAGCAGGGGATGAAAATCGACCGCATGTTCTACGAGAAATTCGAGACGCGCGTGCGGGAAAACGACTTCATCGCAGCCAGCGTCGAGGCCGGCCAGTGGGACCGCGTCATTGATTACGTGAACAAGGAACTCTTCGATAAGCCCGCCGAGTTCTACAATCTCGACAAGCTCCGCAAAGCCGCCGCCGTGGACCGCCGTCTTGGCCTGCGCGAAATTCTCGAAAAGATTTTTGGTCTCATCCCGCGATTCAAATCGAAGGACGACTTACTCGAAGAGGAGTTCTCCAAGTTCGTTGCCGACCGGAAGCCCGACGAAGCCGAGGCGATTCCCGCTCTCAAGACCTATTTCAAAGCTTACGCCACCAGTGATAAGATTCGAGAGATCATCGAATCGGGCCACCTGACCGACCTCGCCACGAATCCCATCTTCTCCACCAAAGATTTCAAAGCCGTCCCCGCGAAATATCGCACGCTCATTCCCAACTACATCAAGGACTACGTGAGCCTGAACCAGTTCGCTGCATGAGCATGATTGCCGAAAAACCACTTGCGAAAACCCAAGCGCTTTGGTTTATTGAGCATATCAAACCCGCCGCGCCTCTGCTTGCATGCGTAATTCGGCGGGTCTTTTTTGCCCGGACGTATCGGCTTGTAGAGAAGGAGGGAAGAGGTGATTTACGCTAAGCGGGCCCTCACTGTCGAACAGCAAGCGGATCAACTCATCGCACGCGGGCTGGTGGCTGACCGAAGCGAGCTGATCGGGCGGCTCACAAGCGTGAACTATTACCGCCTCAGCGGCTACCTCCACCCGTTTCGGAATCAAGACGCTGCTGGGCGGCTCAGCGACTCCTTTGCGCCCGGCACCACACTGGACTTCGTCTGGAGGCGCTATAACTTCGACCGGCGGCTGCGCATCCTCCTCCTCGATGCCATTGAACGCATAGAAGTGGCGGTGCGGACCCGTCTTGTTTACCACTTTGTGCAGACTCATGGTCCCTTCGGACATCTTGATTCCAGCAATCTTCCTGGTTTCAGAAAACGTCCGTTGTGGAAGCGATGCGTGCGGAATTTAAAGCTCCTGCTCAGGCTCAAAGGCGTTGAGCGGGAGGAACACTGCATCTGGCTGGCCAAGCTGCTCACTGAAAAAAGGAGAGCTAGTAATACGTTCGTCAAGCACTTCGACTCCAAATACAGCACGGAACATGAACATTTGCCGTTGTGGATGGCCTGTGAGTTGATGACCTGTGAGACCACTTTACAACTGGCCTACAGCGTTTCACCCGACATTGTTAAAATGGCAGCGGCAGACTTTGGATTTCCTGACCAACA
>JBDNGG010000322.1:0-2816 GCA_041689405.1 Terrimicrobiaceae bacterium
CCGCCGATGGCAAGACTCCGCTCGATAATTTCGCCAAGGCATCCCGAAAAGATTTTCGGGACGCGGTGGTAAAGGCGCGCGCAATCCAGCCGAAATGGGCGGGTGCCAGCGCTTACCTCCGCGGCCAAATTCTCTACCGGATAGCGGAGATCATGGAATCCCGCCGCACCGAACTCGAATCTGAGCTCCGCCGCAGCAAGGTCACATCCAAACCGGAGGAGGAGGTTTCAAAGGCTATTGATTTGGTCGTCCACTACGCCGGATGGACCGACAAATACACGCAGGTGTTTTCTTCGGTGAACCCGGTGGCGTCCCCGCATTTTAATTTTTCCTTTCCGGAGCCAACTGGCGTGGTGGCCGTGATTGCGCCGGACTCCCCTGCGCTCCTCGGGCTTGTCGGCGTGGTATTACCAGTCATCTTGTCCGGCAACACATGCATCGTGCTTGCATCCAGCACGGCACCGCTCGTTGCTGTGACTTGGGCGGAGATCCTTGCCACATCAGACCTTCCGGGCGGTGTGATGAATCTGCTCACCGGTGACGCTGGTGAACTGGCCCCCCATTTTGCCACGCACATGGATGTGAATGCCGTGGTGACTGGCCGGGCAAATCCCGAGCTTTCAAAAACCTTGCAGGCCGGATCAGCAGCCAATCTGAAGCGGTTCGCCGACCACTCGGCAACCCCAGCAATTTGGGCCAAATCTCCGGCCAATCCGTATTGGATCCTGGATACCGTGGAGACCAAAACCGTCTGGCATCCAGTCGGTGTCTAGCCGCTGATCAGATCCGCCATGGCGCGTGCTCTTTTAATTGTACTGGATAGCGTCGGGTGCGGTCATGCGCCGGACGCGGCAGATTACGGGGATGCCGGAGCCGACACCCTCGGTCACATCCTCGAGGCAGTGCCAGGAATCAACATTCCGAACCTTCGAACCATCGGCCTTGTGGACGCGCTTGCGATTGCTGCAGGTGAAGGAGGTCCTCCCGGAAAGACAGGCGTCGGCGCGATGACCGAACGCTCAGCAGGCAAGGACACGACCACCGGGCACTGGGAGATCGCCGGAGTCATTCTCGAAAAACCTTTTTGCACTTTTGACGCATTTCCCGCGGCGTTGCTACAAGGAATTGAGCAGGAAGCAGGCGTGCAATTTATCGGAAATTTTGCAGCCAGCGGCACGGAGATCCTGGATCGCCTGGGATGCGATCACGTCCAATCCGGACGGCCGATTTTATACACCTCGGCGGATTCAGTGATGCAGATTGCGGCACATGAGCAGGTGTTACCTGTCGAAGACCTCTACCGGATCTGCGAGATCGCACGCCGACATTGTGACGCGTGGGATATTGGGCGGGTCATTGCCCGGCCGTTTGTTGGCGATTCGAACAGCGGATTTCAGCGGACCACGAACCGTCATGATTTCTCACTCGTCCCCCCCCCCACGATCCTCAACGCCCTTACAAATGCAGGAGTTCCCGTCATTGGAATCGGAAAAATCAGCGACATCTTTGCCGGGAGCGGCGTTTCGCAATCTTACCCGACCCGGTCAAACGCTGATGGGATGCAGCGGATCTCGGAGCTATGGAGCACCGCTCACGGAGGATTGGTTTTTGCGAACTTGGTCGATTTTGACATGCTCTACGGTCACCGCCGCGACGTATCCGGCTATGCCCGGGCACTGGAGGAGTTCGATCTCTGGCTGGGCGGTTTTCTTGCTGAAATACGCTCGGACGACTTGATCATTATCACCGCAGACCATGGCAACGACCCCACTTGGCAAGGCTCGGATCACACTCGGGAGCGTGTCCCAATCCTCATGCCGGCGGGTGTTGGGCAGTCCTGCGCTCCGGGCCTGCGCGATTCGTTCGCAGATGTCGCCGCCACGCTCGGCGAGTTTTTCGAGATACCGACAGCGGTAGCAGGCCAAAGCATGCTTTAGGCTGGCCGGCGGCAGCTGGGGCGGCCCGTTTGGCGCGGTCATCGTCAAGGCCGGTAAGATCATTGGACTCGGAGGGAAGCGCGTATCACTCACTGGCACCCTGGTTTACCTTGCCGAAGGGACTGCGATTATCGATGCCTGCAGCCGAATCAACTCGAAGGCCTTGCTCGGCTCCGGTTGTCATGGAGGAAACCTGAAGATGATTTCTCGTCCAGTGGGCTCGCCCGATCCGGTGCCGGAGCATGGGCAGATGTTCAAAAGCTGCGACCTCTGCGTCAACGGCGGGCCGTGCGCAATGCGTGTGAGTGCGATTTATTGGACACGTCTTGACCGGTGCGCTGAAAACCTGTGAGACCTGAAAAACAAAGAGGATCGCCATCTGTATTGATTGACCACAGTCGGAAGGTCTCTTGGATTTATCCGCAGCGACATCATTCCGCCCGCTCAATCAGGGAGCAACGAGTGGACGATCATCTTGAATTTTCGAACAAAAGAAGAGGTTGATCTCTGGCAGAATTCGCTGGATAGAGCAGCCTTTTGGCCCCGTCCCGCATCGCCCGGACGATTCCCTCGGTGGCGGCATGTCGTGGGCCTGACGTTTCGCGCGGTGGTGCTCTTTTAGCCACTGCATCAACATCTAGTGCCGACCATCGATCCGGCCCGCAACATCCTGAATAGTCCGCAATCCTTTCGATGTAAAAAACATTTGTCCGACCCGGTTCCGCCAGATAGTATTCCCGAACGGTTTTTCAACCTGAATCCTTTTGTAATGTCCGACGAATCCGCTCTACCTATATCCGAAACCGCCTCGAAAAAATCCGAGTATAATGCCGACGATCTAAGCTCCCTCAAGGGCCTTGAAGCTGTCCGAAAAAAGCC
>JBDNGG010000323.1:0-4081 GCA_041689405.1 Terrimicrobiaceae bacterium
ATGTCATCTCAGAATCCTCGTTACCGGCCGGGCAATTTGCATGACCGGTTACCAGAGACCAATCGATTTACCCGCAAATTCGGTCAGGTTGGATGACCACAAATTTGACTCTTGCTGTTTCTATTGCTCCGAGAAGATCCTAACGTGAAGCAAGGCCTGTCGCTTCAAACCCATCTACCATGAATTCAATCTTCACGTCCTTTCGTCTATCACACCAACCAGGATTAACCGCAACTGCTCCTCGGCTCAAACTGCTGGCACTTTGTCTTACATCGGCCATCCTACTTGGGACTTCCATAGCCTCTGCTGATAATGCGTTCTACGTGGATTGGTCAGACAGACTTCCGGGATCGGTGCCCGAGCGCGTGGAGGGAGACCTCCGTCTCGCATTCGTCTCAATACTCTCTGACAAAAGCGCGCTTGTGAACGCCGGAACGGATCCCGTCAATCCGTTTTCCCACCTCGAAAATTCGCTTTATGTGAATTCCGAAGCGCCCGACGCCGGATGGTTTCGTCTCGTCGCACGTCCTTTCCCGGACGAACCCGCCCTCCAAGGTGCACTGGAATTCGAATTTAGAATCGTGTCCGGATCGATTAACTTATCGGTAGGGATCTGTGAGCTACCCTGGCAACCGGACGACTTTGCTACCTATGCTGTTGTGGCGGGTTCGGGATTCGGAGCAGCATTTCGCCCCGGCGAATACGTGAACATCAAGGGACGCCCCATGCGATCGGGAATGAGTGAACTGTTGGAGCCCGATAAGAACTACACGTTCCTTGTCAAATGGGATTTCGGTGGCACAACGGAGCTCTTCACGTTCTATCTGAACGGCGAGCAGCTTACCTTCGAAGGCGGCGGATCGCTCTTTCCGATACCCGCCGCAGGGGAAATGTCGGGAATCAATGCATTCCGCATTACGATTGGGAGTTCCAACGATAAAGCCGGGGCCATCTTTCTGGGGCGCCTCGCTGCAACTTCCGGGGACAAAGACATGTATAGCACAAAGGGAATCCTTCAAACCCCCACTAACAACCCCTCCCCGTCTCGATGAGCCGCCTCTCAATGGACGAGGTTGTTTTGCAGTCCCCACAGAACCCGACTTCTCCGAAGATCGATACCGGCCCGCAATGCTGGTTCTGGGCCGGATGGGAGCCGGCGAGACACTACCGCCGCAGCGGCAAATCGGGTTCGCCATTCTTCGGAAAAGGCGCATGGCTCCCGGAGTGGGAGAAGCGTAAGTTCAGCAATGAATTGATTGATGCTGCGCTGGATTTGGGCGCCACGGTTCTTATTACGGAGTTCCTCAAAGGCTTTGGTCGCAAGCTGGAAGAGGAGAACTGGCCCAAGCTGAAGGATTTTGTGGATCGGTGTCATGACCGGGGATTGAAAGTCTGGGGCTATGCTCAGGCCCGGAGCCTGTATTTCGAGACCCTTGCCAACGAGGTAGATGACTGGGAAAACTGGACCGCAAAAAATCAGGACGGGACGCGCCAGGTTTTTGCGCAAAATTACTACCGCTGCGCGCCCTGTCTGACGTCCGCAAGCTACGAAGCCTACACTGCTTCAACAATCACCGAGGGAATCTCCCATATTGGTTTTGACGGCGTCCACCTTGACAACGCTTATTACCAACATTGTTGGTGCCCCCGATGCGCGGAACTCTTTCGGAAGTCACTCGCTGAGCGCGGCGACTTCGAGGATCTCCTCGGCATCCCGTTATCGAAGCACATTCAGCCGCCGCCGATCCCTCTCCAAGGTGGAGTGGGGCTGGATCCCCTTCAAATCCTGTGGATCCGTTTCGGGGTCGATGTCCGCCTCGGGTTTTTTCGGAGAATTCGAGAACATTTGCTCGCAACCCACCCGCAATTGACGATCGCAGGAAACCCCGCCTTTCCCCGATCCGACACCTCGTTTTTGTCCCGCTGCGTGGATCCTTCGCGCGAATCTGAGGCATTCGATTTTCTCTGTTGCGAAAATGGAAACCTTCCTCGAATTGATCAGGGCTGGATCAGCAGCCAGGCGGAGGCACATCTGCTCGCGGAGTCCGGCGGATATGGCATCTGGGCGACGGCTTGGAGAGAGACCGAAGACGGAGTTGCGCCGCCTCGTGGTTCGGGCGGAATCTGGGCGGGACTCGCAGAGGAATATTCGTTCGGCGACATGCTGGGCAACAACTGGGCGTTTCGACCAAGTGGCGAAGGTGCGCGATTTTACGTTGATGACGAACCGGAAATGGCGGCGGCTTTTCGGGATGCCACAAACTTCTTCCGTTACCTCGACTCCGAGATCCGCCCGGGCAAGCGTCGAACCTGGGCCGAGGTCGCAATCCTGCATGACCCCCTCTCCGCGTCGCTGAGCGGGAGTTCCGAGATCCGATTCAACCAGGCGCTACAGCAATATTTACTCCAAAAGGGCATTCCATTTCATATCGTAATGCCGGGACAAGCGGTACCCGAAATGGTCCGCGTTCTCGTTGCATTTTACCTCGGTGCCATTTCGGATCAAACGATCGAGCAAATCCTCGAATTTGCGCAGCAGACCGGTCGTATCGTGTGGATGGGAGGCAACACCGCCCAGAACGATGAGTGGTTCGTTCCGAGAGACCGGCGGGACGTGGAGCGCTACCGCTCGGCACCCGGAGTTTACTTCTCACCGGCATTCGGAGACACCTGGCAAAAAGCATCCCGTCACCCGATTGCCGCGGCACCCAGCGAAAGCGGAGGCTACTTTGCAAAGCATAACATTGATGCGGGCAGCGATGATTGGTCCGTTTTCGAGGAAGTCTTTTCCTCCGCTCTGTTCCAGGCGACGGTTCACTGTGACCGTCCCAGCCACATTTTGGTCCACTCCCAAATCGCTGAGGACGGCCGGAGGCTGTTCCATTTTCGTGATCAGTCCGGAAGCGGCGACCTCGTCAACGGCGTCACGCTCCGCGTCAGTTCTGCCTGCCCCGATCAATCGACCGCAAGAGTGATCTGCGTCGGAAAGGACCAGAAATCACATTGTCACAATCTGACAATGCAGCAAGGCTCCCTACACTTGCCGGCATTCCATCACTACGCTGCCGCGATTTTGGAAGGCTGATATCTGCCGACGGCACTGGCGAACTACCACCACTTCTACAGCCCGGACGAAGTGTCCGTTGATTTGATCGACTCCGGATTAGCAATCTCCCAGCGGACGCGCTCTCCGCGGCGCTGCTGGGCCAACCAATTGAGGGCTGGCGTATAAAGAATTTCGTGGGCTCCGTCAAAAATTGTCACCCGTGCATTTCCAGAGACTTTGCGAAAGAGAACCGGGTTATCTCCGTACAACGAATCCACCTCCGGCCCCGCCCACGTTTGCGGGCGTCCTTGCGTTCGGTAGTATTCCTCAATATCGCGATCCAAGAACCGCTCCTGCGGTGAGGCAATAGCATTGAAAGCGATTAAGCTGTGGCTGAAAGGCACGCTTCCCCGTCTTCCATCGTGAACTCCATGATTGATGTCCAACGGAACGTCCTTCGCATGAGCGAGCCAGGTAACGGGAGATCGGTGAGCCGCTTCGGCCAGCCGGCGCCCTTGATCCGGCGGTCCTCCCAATGCCGACTCGATACGATCTGCGTAACAACTTCCCGGTTTCCGGGCGTGTTGCGAATGCCATGTTGCAATGTCTGCGATGGGAACCCACGCCGAGACTCCACCCCACACTCCCGGATGCCGCCCGGCTAAAAGAAGCGCCATATGGCCACCACCACTTGAGCCGATTAAATAAATCCGCCTCTCGTCAACGTCCGCCGTCCTTTGCAATTCCCGGACGGCATCCAGAATATCCTGAACCGCCAGGTCCGAACCCATCGACTCTGGCGTGTGATTGGGTCCCCGGAAATGCGGGTGAACGAAGTGCCAGCCTCTCTGAATTGCCCAGCGAGCATAGACGGCGCCGTTGACCGAAGAATCATATCCTCAGAACTCCTTACCTCTGTGAAGTGGAAGCGACACACTTTTGGGAGTTTTGATCGGGATTTGAGCCGACCAATTGGTAGTGCAAAATGAGCTCGGTTCCCGGGAAAACGATCTCCATTTCGTTGAGTTTGGCGAA
>JBDNGG010000324.1:0-17492 GCA_041689405.1 Terrimicrobiaceae bacterium
AGTTGTGTAGAAAGCTCAGGGTTGGCACCACCGGCTAATTTCCTAATGGACCCTCCGGGTCTTAATTCAACATTCTCACCCACCGAAAACAGCGAAGAACCATATTTTACGGCCCTATTGCCGCGAAATCGGCAGGATGTTAATTTTGTATATTCCACGGTTATTCTTCAAAAAAGTTTTCTAGGTGGACTCCGGCGTGGCGAGGCCGTTTTGCTTCAGCGCGGCCAACAGCCTTGCCCATGTAATTCCCGCCACTGCATCGAAATCAAGACTCGTAAAGCAGTCAAGGCCCTCCGAAAACCAATACGCCAGTTTCCTTCTTTTCATTCCGCCCGGCAAAAGAAGGATTCCGTATTCGAGCTCATCCAAAATGACCGGATTCGCCGCGACTTCCCTCTCCTTCCGTCGGAGCCATTTCACCACGCCCGGATTCGGGTATGGCTTGGTCGGATCGATCAGAACGTTGGAATTAACCAGATATTTCACAACGAATCGGTTGTTTCCGACTCGACTGGCTGGAACCAACTCTTCGAAGTGCAAGCAACCAAGCAACCAACCGTTCCTGAGTGCCTGAAACCTCGCGACGGAGAAGATATTGCCTTTCATCCACCTGCTGGATTCTAAATCGCTGCCCCGCAGCAATCCGATCCTGCCTGCGAAAAGATGCAGTAAGAACGATCCGTCATTTGCTCGATAACTTCGTTATCCCAAAAAGTAAGATGCCGCCCTACTATTGGAAGTCCACGGATCCCGCGAAATATTTCTCTCAAGATTTCTTTTCGGTTTAAGGTCAACGGCTCGTTCCTGCCCGGCGTTCCGCTTCTGTTTTGATGGCTGTCACGGTTTTACGCACTTCGCTTTGTGCAGCTCCCTTGGCTACTATGGCGATGGACGATTTGGGTTTTACGTAATTCGTGTACCTCATCACACAGCCGCCATCTATCGGCTCCACGCGCAGAGAGCCGTCTGAAATTTCTGCCATTGGAGACTGAAGCAATTTCCAACGCACCGTAATCCCATCGGCGGATTTCTCGAACCAATTGCGCACCGAGTAAGTGGAATTTCCAAGCAGCGGCATCTTGGACGTATACTCGACATCGCGCACATCGGGCTCCGGTTGAGCGATGACTTTTGCTGAAACCAAATTGGGAATATAGTTCTGCGCGTTGTCGTAATCCAAGAAGACATCGCCGACTGCGGAAACCGGCGCGTTGACCTTGGTGTAAACCGTCAGCTCCGGCCACACCCCGCCAGGTATGTCCCGCGACGTTACTACCAACTCACCGCTGTTCAGTTGTTTCAATTGCTCGGGACTCAGCGCATCCAGCGTCTTCTGGGCGGAAGCGGATCCGAAAAATAAAAACCCACAAACCAGGGTGACAACAGCGGGAGACTTCATGACACCAGTCACCGCGCAACGACTAAAATTGTCAAGTCCCTGCCTGCACGATGATCCCTCGTTCGTGCGCTTCCACTACGCCGTGCGAGCCTGAGCAATCCGGAAATAGCGGATTGCACGCCAGGCGGTCTGTCTGTAGATTAACAAGCTTTTCGCCATGAAACCAGCAGATCCCATCTATCTAGACAACAACGCAACGACTCAGGTCGATCCCGCAGTGGTGGATGCAATGTTGCCTTGGTTGGGAGCTAATTATGGTAATCCGTCCAGTGTTTATCGGATTGGGCGTGAGGCACTCGACGCGGTTGAGGTTGCCCGCGCGCAGGTCGCCGACCTAATCGACTGCGAGCCGTCAGAGGTCCTCTTCACGAGTTGTGGCTCCGAGTCGATCAACAGTGCGATCCTGTCTGCTTTGTTAATCGATCCCGACCGGACGCATGTGATTACGTCGTCTGTGGAGCACAGTGCAACCATGAAACTCGGCGAGCATCTGGCCCGACGAGGGCACGAGATCACTTGGCTGTGCGTCGATCGGGATGGCCACCTTGATGTTTCCGCGCTCGCAGATTCCATTCGCGAAGATACCGCCTTGATCAGCCTGCTCTGGGCGAATAATGAAACCGGCGTTTATTTTCCGGTCGAAGAAATCGCAGCCATCTGTGCCGAAAAAAAGGTCCTGTTCCACTGTGATGCGGTACAAGCCGTCGGCAAAGTGCCCGTCGAGTTGAACGGCGCGGGAATCCACTACCTCTCGCTCTCCGGCCATAAACTCCATTGTCCAAAGGGCGTTGGCGCACTCTACGTGAATCGAAAAACCCGCTTCACGCCGTGGATCCGGGGTAGTCAGGAGAACACCCGCCGCGGTGGCACCCAGAACGTAGCGTCGATCGTGGCCTTGGGAAAAGCTGCCGAGTTGGCAAAAGCGAACCTCTACGAGGAACAGATCCACGTGCGAGCCATGCGCAACCGGTTTGAGGAGGCGATGCTCGAAAGTGTTCCCAACACCATGATTAACGGCGACCGCGAGGATCGCCTGCCCAACACGAGCAATCTGTCGTTCGAAGGGATCGAATCCGAGGCGGCGCTCATTCTCCTCGACGAGCGCGGTATCTGCTGCTCGGCAGGATCGGCATGCTCCAGCGGCTCAGTAAACCCATCCCACGTGCTCAAGGCAATGGGAAGGACCAATGAACAAGCCCGGGGCAGCCTGCGGTTTTCTTTTGGCCGATTCAATACCGATGCCGAAGTTAACACGGCCATCCGCGAAGTGACAGCCGTGATCGGCAAATTGCGATCCTTTAACCCTGCAGGCGGGTCGCCGGTGCTGATGTCGAGTTGATCACTACGAGCGGCCTACAACACTAGCTCTCGGCCAAATCCCGATCCGTCACCAATACGGATTGCATTCCAGCTGCCGTTGCCGCTTGGATTCCAGGCACAGTGTCCTCAAAAACGAGGCAGCGTGCGGGTTCGACAGCAAGACGGCGAGCGGCCTCCAGAAAGGGATCCGGTGCAGGTTTGCCGCGAGCATAATCTTCGGCACACACCACGGCATCAAACCAATCCAGCGCACCGATGGCCGTGAGCGTGCGCTCGACCAAGCGGCGATGGCCGCCGGAAGCAACCGCCATGCGAATCTTCCCGCGGGATTGATTCGCTATGTCGTAGACGATCCCGACTGGCGTAACGGCATGGACTGCGTCCAAATAGCGGGCTTGTTTATCAGCGACCGTGGCGTCGATATCCATCGCTGTGCCGTGGAGTTCGTTTAGGTGACGGACGATTTCATGACCCTTTTTTCCGCCCCAGGAATAGAACAGCGCCTTGGGAAAGTGCCCATGGCGTTCGCCGATGGCTGCGCACCATGTGGAATAGTGCAGCGGCATCGAGTCGGCCAGCGTGCCGTCACAATCAAAAATAAATGCATCAAAATCTCCCGTCGGAAGCTCTGGAATGTGAAAGCGGTCCGGTATCATCCGGGATTATTTTGCTACTGGCAAATTGACCTGCCGGGGAGAGGGCACCAATACGGCCAGCATCCCAGCCCGCTGCGCTGCTTCCATTCCCAGCGGGCTATCCTCGAATACCAGGCAATCGCGAGGCTCCACTCCAAGACGCCGCGCCGCCTCTAAGAAGGGATCCGGATGCGGCTTGCCGCGAAGCACATCCTCAGCGCCGACGATAGCATCAAAAAATCCATCGAGTTCCAACGCCCGCAGCGTGGCAATCACGATTTCGCGATATCCGCCGCTCGCGACAGCCATGGGTGCCGTGCCATGGAACTGCTTCACCAACCGCACCACCGGTTCGATGGGCAGAACTTTTGGAATCAGATCATGATAGTACCGCTCCTTGATCTCGACCGTTTGCTCGGGATCCAGCTTAAGGTTATACATCTCGTTGAGTTCGCCCACGATTTGCAGCGCCGGTTTTCCGCCCCAGGCGTAAAACAAATCCTCGGGGAAAATCCCGCCAAGCTCGCGCATCGCTCGATCCCATGCGTCAAAATGCAATGGCATGGTGTCAGCGATCGTCCCGTCACAATCGAAAATGTACCCTGCGAAGGGTTCGTCCGGTAAAATAAGATCATTCATGCCAGCGGGAAAATACCTGACGAGAATCGGTTTGACGAAGACAAACTTATCCAACATCATCGACATCCTTTTCCAAAGCATGCGCCACACACTTTCTGTCCTCGTTGAAAATAAATTCGGAGTCCTCGCTCGGGTCGCTGGGATGTTTAGCGGCCGGGGGTTTAATATCGACACCCTCAACGTAGGCCCCGCACTCGACCCAACGACTTCACGAATGACCATCGTTGTTTTCGGCGATGACAAGGTGCTGGATCAGGTTACCAAGCAACTCGACAAATTGGTCGAGGTGATCAATGTGGAAAACTTCATCGACGAGGAATACGTGGACCGCGAACTCGTGCTGATGCGAGTCAAGGCCACATCTGAGACCCGTGCGGAAGTCATGCAAATTTGCGATATTTTTCGAGCCAAGATTATCGATGTCCAACCGGAGCGGTTGTCGATTGAGGTCACCGGCACCGAGGGAAAACTTTCGAAATTCATCCTCTTGATGGAGCGTTTCGGTGTCATTGACCTCACCCGCACAGGCAAAGTCGCTCTGTCGCGAAGCAACGATTGAGTAACTACCGAGAAGACCACCACACCTAACCTTCCACCTATTTAAAAAACCAAAGCACCATGCCAGCCAAAATCTACTCCGACAAAGACGCCGATCTAAAAAATCTAAAAGGAAAAACCTGCGCCGTCATTGGCTTTGGTTCCCAAGGTCACGCACACGCGCTCAACCTCAAAGAAAGCGGCGTCAAAGTCATCATCGGCCTATACCCGAAATCCAAAAGCCGCGCTGTTGCCGCAGAGCAGGGGTTTGAAGTATTTGATACAGCCGAAGCCGTGAAAAAGGCAGACATCGTCTTTGTAGCCGTGCCGGACACCAAGATCCCAGCGGTGTTCAATACCGACATCGCACCCCACCTTACAAAAGGGAAAACGCTGCTTTTCAGTCACGGATTCGCGATTCACTTCAAAACCATCGTCCCACCAGCCGACATCGACGTAATCATGGTGGCGCCCAAAGGCCCCGGACACATCGTTCGCCGTCAGTTCACCGAGGGCAAGGGCGTGCCAGCGATCATTGCTGTTTACCAGAACCCCAGCAAGCAGGCGAAAAAGATCGCCCTCGCATGGGCAAAAGGCGTGGGTGGCACGCGCGGCGGCGTCATCGAAACAACCTTCAAAGAAGAAACTGAGACAGATCTCTTCGGCGAGCAGGTCGTGCTATGCGGCGGTGCAAGTGCACTCGTGCAAGCCGGATTTGAGACACTGGTCGAGGCCGGATACTCACCGGAAATGGCGTATTTCGAATGCCTGCACGAACTCAAGCTCATCGTTGATCTCATGAATGAATCCGGTATCGCTGGAATGCGGTTCTCGATCTCCGAGACCGCGAAATGGGGGGATGTTTCCGTCGGACCGAAGATCATCGACGGCGGGGTGAAAAAACGCATGAAGGCCGCCCTGAAAGACATCCAAAACGGAAAATTCGCCAAAGGCTGGGTCGCGGAATACGAAAACGGCTACCCGACTTACAAGAAACTCCTCAGCGATGGTGAAAAACATCCGATCGAAAAAGTCGGTGCCCGCCTGCGCAGCCTGATGCCTTGGATCAAAAAGAAGAACCTCAAAGGCGCTCAGGCTTCCTATTGATTGCTCTAATAAATATCGCCGGAACGGCATAACGCCTTCCCCCCAAAAATCGGTCGCCCGTCGCAACACTGCGTGGGCGACCTTTTTTTTGATAAGATGAGCGGAGCACACAGACCGAGGGTTAGATTCTTCGCTGTTTCCAGTGGCTGAGAGCGACACGGCCAAGCCATTTCATTAGAGAGCTCACAGCTACACATCCCCCGCCGTCCGATTTTTTCCAGGATCGACGTGAGATGCGTTTTGACAGGATGGACAGGAAATGCGAATGCGGATTTTTAGACAGAATTTACAGAATGGTCATGCATATCATTCAAGCGCATCACTCTGTAAATTTTGTTCATTCTGTCTAAAAATCCTGTCAGCGCCGCAAGCTCATTTCACGGATGCACCAACTTTGTGACAAAAAAGTCACCTGAAATTTCTTGTTGGCACCGATGTTGCTGAGTCAGTAGTATTCCCTTGCCGGCGATCCGCCGCAGGCACACCAACTCGAGCGGGGAATTTTGAGAGGGTGAAGTTGTTCCAAGCGGGGAGAAACAAAATCAATGAAAAAATTACCTTCCTTGGGAATCATTCTGTCAGCACTGCTGCTGATTGCGAATTCATCCGTTGCACAAACGTCGTTCACGTCCAATACGACGACCACAGCGTGGAATGACTTTCGTTGGAACAACTCAACAGATGCAGCCCCTTACACGTCGGCCTTCACGGCCAATAGTACGGTCAACTTCACCTCGGGTAACTATAGCTTTGCGGGGATGGGAGCAGTAACCAATGTTGGCAACATCAACGTCGCCAGCGGTGCAAACGTGACCTTTACGGCTACAATCAGCACTTTCGCGACGGGCGGAGCTGTCCGTACGATCACGGTGGCGTCTGGTTCTACTTTCGATTTTCTTGGCAATCCTCTCTCTACGGCGGCAGGAACAGGCTTCATCAAAGATGGAGCGGGTGTTCTGGCCACAGTTGGCAGTGGCTACAGCGGCGGATTTACACTGAACGCTGGCACGGTCATCATGCGCGGGGTAGATGCGATGGGCGGCTCGGCCACAAATGTTCTTACGCTTAACGGCGGAACAGTTGCAAGCACTGGGAACCGCGCAATGACAGACTCGAAATACGGCGGCGGCATCGTCATCGGCGGAAACGTCCAGTTTGGCGAACTGGCGACGGTTGTTTCGATTGCTGGCAGCACGGCCAACCTCTCCTTCGCCAACACCGTGTCCCTAGGCTCTGAAACTCGCACCCTCACGGTCGGGAACAACGGGACGACAACATTTTCAGCCAACATCTCGGGTTCTGGTGGCCTTTCGGTCACCAGAAATTCCGGGACCTCGGGGGCGATTATTCTGACCGCGTCTAATGGCTACACGGGAACAACAACCGTTATTGGCGGAGGCGAACTGCGGTTGACCGGAAATGGAACAATTTCTTCCTCTGCGGGGATCTCGATCGGAAGCGGTGTCGGCACGGAGCTAGATGTTACCGGGGTCACTCCGGGCACGTTTAGCCTGCTTTCGAATACCGCCTTCATGATTGGCAACACGGTCGGTGCGAGTGGGATGATCAATGCGACTGGAAAAACTCTCAATTACAACAACACCACCCTCTCGCTGGCAATGGCCGGTGTTCTTGCGGAAGGATCATATTCGTTCAACTTGTTCGACGGAACAACCACTGGCTCTATCAACTCGTTTGTTCTTTCCGGAGCATACGCTGGCACGTTCTCCTCGCTAGCGAGTCAGAATGTTGGCGCCGCGGCATTTACATTCACCGATTCCACTGGAGTTCTATCGGTTGTTGTCGTTCCCGAGCCACATCAGTATGCGCTGATGGTTGCTGGATTGCTGGTACTTGTGATGGTGCTTCGCCGGGAGCGCAGCGCCCGGATCAAGGCGTAAGCCCATTAGTCCGAAGGGAACGCAGAAGGCAATTTTAATTCAGATCAACCCCGGCAGGCCCAGCGTCCCGCCGGGGTTTTTTGTTGTTAGGCAACACCGGAGCGGTGGGGCCACTCGGTTCCATCAAAAAATGTATCCGCATTGCCTGTAAATCCTGTCAAAACTCACCCCACGTCGATCCTGAAAAAAGTCGGACGGCGCGGACCGCCATCCCAACCAAGTTTTTGGATGGGCATTGCAGATTACCCCCCGAGGGGGATTCTTTAAATTGCCATATAAATGGAAAGCAGCCATATTACTGGGAATGAAGACAACGCTTGATCTCCCGGATGATTTGTATCGGCAGGCCAAGACCCGTGCAGCGGCTCAGAACGGCAAAGTCAAAGATTTAATTTCGGAAGGATTGCGTATGGTGCTGGCATCACAATCTGGAGACGGAGTTGGCGATCAGAGTGCTGCCCGCCAAGTGTTGGGGGCACTGGATGACATTTTGCGATGCCCGCCCGCACCGCGTGGACGCACGAAGCGATTGCAAGCCGGCGTTCGGAGGCTACGCAGTGAGGGCTGGGGAGCCGGGGAGAAATGAGCCGTCTTCACCTGGATACGAATGCCCTCATTGCGCTTGCCGATTCTGGCGAGCGATTGGTGCATCGCGTGAGGGAAAGGGTGTTGTTGGGAGTGCTTCCAGAAGCCAGTGCCGTGGCATGGCATGAATTCGTCCGGGGTCCCTTGATGCCGGATGAGCTTCTGCGGGTCGAGCGGGTTCTGGGGGCCCGGATCCAACCCGTGACGCGGAGTACAGCGGAGCTTGCTGCCCGCTTATTCAACGCCACAGGCCGCCGGAGGGCCTCTACTGCGGATTGTTTTGTTGCTGCAAGTGCCATTGAATCTGAGGCAGAGCTTCTGACTGCCGACAGAGAAGATTTTAAATTATTCCAGCCATACGGCCTCCACCTTTCAGAAGACGGCTGAACGCTGTGGAAGCATACTTTTTTAGTGATTTAACCTGTGAGATTTTCCCGCTGAGACGCAGGAACGCCGAGAATTGGATGCGGTTCATTTCAGGGTTTCCTCTGCGTCTCTGCGCCTCTGCGTGAGCCTCGTATTTTTGGATGCGATTCAATGCGTGAGTTTTCTCACATGAAGACACAAAGGGGTGATGCATTTATTCTGGTTTATCCTGTCAAACGCACCCCGCGTCGATCTTGGAAAAAGTCGGACGACGAGGGACCGCCATCCCTACCAGTTTTGGGGCGTCGGTGGGCCGACGGATGCTTTCGCCGGAGGCGATTCAAAACTGCCGGATAGAGGTAGGAACGGGGCATTGATTTGCCTCGCTCCCCCCTCCGAACCGTGCATGCAGATCTCTCCCGCACACGGCTCTCCGGTTAGTGGTTTGCTCCTTGTCGGAGACTGGCGGTTTCCGTGACTTTGGCATCCAGCAGGCAAAAAAGCCCAAGCCCGGTGAAGTAGTGGTTTGGCCAGCGATGGTGATCCTGTCCTCGGCCTCTGCCGCCAAGCCGAAGCACTCGTCGACAAGTTGCTCCAACCGCTCCACCGATACACAGAAAAAAAGCAGGCGTAACGCCGGGGCACCAGCCTCCGCTGCGGGAAATTCCAACATCGGCAGAACTAAGGCACTGAGGCCAAGTTTGCGAAAATGTCTCCTCGCGATCATCGCCAGCCAGCGTTCCGCCTCGCGCGCGCCGCGTCAACCTCCGCCGTATTTCGGCTGCACTTGCAGCCCGTCGATGAAACGGTGAGGAATACGCGAAAAACCAACCGAAGCACCTAGCAAAGCACCCACCACCGCGCCCCGATGGCAGTTGTCGCCGCCTAAATTCGTGTTGGAAATCACGCCGCTTTCAAAGTCGTCCGCGTATTTCCAAGCCAGGTAAAGCGCGGCTGGAAACGCATCGGCGAGGTAGCACGCCGGGCTGAGCCGCTGACCCACCACGACGTCATCTGGCTCGCGCGACCACTGCGCTGCCTTGCGTGGAGAGCACCAATCTGATCCGTACTCAAAGATTGCATCCCGCAGATTTCCGCCCTCGAGCACGCTGCACAGGATACACGCCAGTGCATCGCTTGTCGCAAAAATCTCCGGTCCGAGGTGCGTCAACGCGATATGCTCGCGCACCACTTCACGAGCCTTCGCTGGGTCGCCCGCAAAAATGCCGCAGATTGCACCCACGTGCGCCAGTCCTCCGATGTGGATGTCCGTTCCGGCGCACTTCCGTGGTGCTTTCCCACGGGCATAGGTCGTGAAAAAGTTCCGGTGACATTCTTCGATATAAGTATCGCGATGTTTTCCTGGGGTGAGCATGAACTCGACGTATCGCCGCAGGTAGTCGTCCGCATCGTAGCACTCGCACTCGCTCAGCGAATCGAGCAAAAGATGCGTCAGTTGCAGATTAAGCGTATTGTCGCCTGCCCGAAGAAACTGATGATAATGGACGCCGCGCTTTCCCCAGAATTGTGCTTGATCGTGGAGAATCTCACCGCGCTCATTCAGGGCCCGATATTCGGATCGCCACAAAATGCTACCAGGATGCACCGACCGGGGTGCTAGAAAACTCCGCACGTGTCCGTAGTCCCGCACCAGTGCCGCGCGGTCGTAATACCAGTGCACCGGCATTGCCAGCGAATCCCCAACTAATGGTCCCCAGATGCTCCCGCGGACACGATCCTTAAACGGAGAGAGACCTTCCGTATTTCGGTGCAACATTTCCGCCCCAGAATTTTCAGATGATATCTCCACAGAAATCATTACGTCGCGGAACCGCTCGACGGGCTTTGATTTCTAACAGGAAGCGCCCGTATCAAACCGGGTGGCAGAATATTTTTTAGGTCCCCGTTATTGAAGAGGTATTGCCGGCATCACGGGAATATCTGATTGGCGTGACGGCATGACTGTGTATCGCTCCGCGCCCTATGCAAGTTATGCTGCGAGAGCGAATGCACCCGTGCGCGGGATGAGGGTAAGTTTTGGCAGGACCTTGCGGACGAACTGGGATTTGGTTTGATCGCTTGCCTTTTAAAAAATTCCACCAATGGAGGTGCAGGGTATTGTTACGCTGCCAAGGGGAGTGGTGCCGCCTTGCTGGAGGCGTTTGGCAAGGAACATTTGCGCCCGGAAATGAAAACAGTGCCGCTACTGCTCTGGGGGCACTCAGCGGGAGGGCATTTCAATTACAACTTCGCGTGTTGGAAACCTCAGCGAACGCTCGGGTTTGTCGTCAACAAGCGCGGTTTTTATTATGACACCCCCTGCACGACGGCAACCTGTGCCGTGCCAGCGATGCTCTTCATTGGTGGCAAAGATACCGAGGTTAGAATCGAAAATATCACCAAACTCTTTGATGACAACCTCGCACGCGGTGTCTTGTGGGCGATGTGCGTGGAACCGAATTCCGACCATGGTGTGGGCAGTAGTCGTGAAGTTACCCGGACAGACTGGGCGACCTGCAGGAACGTACGATCGCCTCAGCCAGCGAATTTAAAGGAAATATTCGAAAAGCAGCCTGGTTTCCCGACGAGGCCACAGCTCACGCGTGGATGGCTGTGGTGCGGTGACGCGAAAAAAACCCTCGCGAGCGTCTATCTTCTGATTACGCAGCAGACTGAGCTGCCATTAAGTCAGAGTAAACGCGCTCCAACGCGTCGGGAAGGATGCGGGCTCCACCAATCACCGGCATGAAATTCGAATCCCCCTCCCAGCGTGGAACGATGTGAAAATGGAGGTGCTCGGCGCATCCGGCCCCGCCCGCGGTCCCGAGATTGACGCCTACGTTGAACCCTTGGGCGCGGACGACCTGGCGCAGTAGATTCTGCGCGTGCAGGCAGAGGTGCCAGATTTCCAGCGCCTCATGATCATGGAGATCCTCCATTCCGGCGACCTGCCTGTTCGGCACAGCCATCATGTGGCCAGGAGTGTATGGATACCGATTGAGCATGAGGAACGTGCTCTTTCTGCGGGCAACTACAAAATGCGCTGCGTCATCGTCCGTTTGTGCGGCCTGCAGGAGGAAATCTTTCGGGGCATCCGGCATGCGTTGAAAATATTCGACGCGCCACGGCGCCCAGAGGCTCTCAAGGTGGTCTTTTGGAAATCCGGATGCTTCGCTCATGGTTGCCCGCGATCATGATTGAGGACTTCCAGCACTGCAAGCGCGGCACGTTGCGCGGCACCATCGCCGCCCAGTTGCTCCACGACGGATTGGAGTTCGGCGCTTAGTTGCCTGGTTGCGCCAGGCACGTTCAGGAGGCGGAGTATTTCATCAGCCAGGACGGCCGGGGTGGCTGATCCCTGAATGAATTCACGGACCACGGGGCGGCCAGCCAAAATATTGACTATCCCGAGGTGCTGGATCGTGACCAGTCGGCGTCCGACTTCATAAGTCAGCCACGCGGTTTTATAGATAAGGCAATACGGCAACCCCAGGCAGGCGGCCTCAAGGGTGGCGGTGCCCGAGCAGACGATACCTGCTGTGGCGCGTTGCATGAGGTCTTGCGAAATCCCCACGCCCACGGTGATTTTCACCCCCGCAGCGGCTGCCGCTTGCTCGATCATCGCGACATGAGACGGTGACGCGGCTGCCACTTCGAATGTGATATCCGGACGGGACTTTGAGATTATTGCGGCGGCGCCCGCCATGGCAGGAAAAATCCGCTTCACTTCGCGTTCACGGCTCCCGGGAAAAAGCCCGATCAGTCCGGCTTCACGCGGTGGCGCTGAGAGAATTTGGTCCCGAAGTTGCTCCACGATCGGATGTCCGACGAACTCCGTTCGCAAGCCGGATTGTTCATACAATGGTTTTTCAAATGGAAAAATACACAGCATGAGATCAAGCCATTTTGCCATTTTTGGAATCCGCCGGCGGTTCCAAGCCCAGACCTGCGGGCTGACGTAATAGATGATGCGCAAGGTGGGAAATCGAGCCCGCAGAGCACGTGCGAGCCGCAGATTGAATCCCGGGTAGTCGACCAAAATCACAGCGTCTGGTCGAACGCGTGCAATGTCCTGAATCATCGCATGAAACTTCTGCCGGAAGTATCCATAGCGCTTCAGGACGTCCCAGAGCCCGACAACACCCGCGGTTGCGATCCAGTTGTCATAGGGATCGGACGCCAACGCCTGCATGTGAGGCCCGCCAGCGCCGACGAAGACCAGATCTGGCTCCATTGCACGCAAGGCGTGCATGAGTTCGACGGAGCGGGTGTCTCCGCTCATCTCGCCGGCAACAATCCAAAGCTTCCGGGGCATGTCAGGCGGACAAAAACGATGGGATCTGGAACTTCGGCAATTCGCGATCTTTGCGCGGATCTGCCGCTTCGATCTGGCGCGTGATATCCAGTGCGATGTCGAGAGCCGCGGCAGCTTCGCGTCCGGATACCTTCGGTTGCAGCCCGCCTCGGGCACAATCAATGAACGATGCGAGTTGGTTGCGCAGCGGCTCACCTTTTTCCACAGGCACTTTTTCGCGGACGATCTTGCCGTCGGCGACACGATACATCACACCGTCCTGCTTTTGATAATCCAACGAGAGGTAGGCATCTTCTTGAAAGACGCGGATCTTGCGGAGGCGATCCGTGCTGACGCGGCTGGCGGTGACATTTGCGACACAGCCATTCTCAAATCGGAAGCGAACGTTCGCAATATCCTCACCGCGGCTCAACACGGCGATGCCAACGCAGTCCATGCTGACAATCGGCGAACGCACCAGGTGCAAAATAATCTCGATATCGTGAATCATGAGGTCCATGACGACGCCAATGTCGGTGCTCCGGTTGGGAAAGGGTGAAAGCCGCGTGACTTCGAGAAAACGCGGGTTTTTAAGCTTTGATTCCAGGGCGGTGAGCGTGGGATTAAACCGCTCAATGTGCCCGACCTGAAGCACGCATCCATTGGCAGTGGCGATTGCTGCCAGTTCGTGTGCGTGCGCGGAATTCTCAGCAAGCGGTTTTTCAATCAGGAGGTGTTTTCCGCGGGCAAGGAGGAATTTCCCGATCTCGTAATGCGCCACGGTGGGCGCGCAGACCGTGGCTGCGTCGATCTGATCGGCAAATTCCTCTAACGAGGCAACCGCGGTCGTCTTAAATTTCCGCGCGGCATGTTGTGCGGCGGCTGGGTCGCGATCATAGAGCGCCGTGAGTTCGCAGGTCGGGAGTTCGGAGTAAACTCGGACATGGTTAAGGCCCATGTGGCCGGTGCCAATGACACCAACGCGGAGGGGATTCATGATTGGATTCCGTAAAGGGTGAGTTTCAATTGATTGGCTTGTTTGCAGAGTGTTTTTTTGTCGAGCAGCAGCACACGACCGGCCTCGGCGATGATGCCGCGCAGTCCGGATGCAGCGGCGGTTTCAAGTGTGCGTTCGCCGATTACCGGCACGTCAAAGCGCATATCCTGATTGGGTTTCGAGACTTTGACTACGAAGCCGCCGCCCCGCCCGAGTTTTCCGCCGCGCTCAATAGCGTCATTGGTGCCTTCAAATGCCTCGACTGCCAGCACGGTTCCATTTTTCACCACAACCGTTTGTCCAATATCGAGGCGGCTGGTTTCCTTTGCAATGCGCATCCCGAATTCGGCGTCCGCAACCTCGCGTTTTTTGAGTTCAGGGCCTGCGATGGTGCCGACGCTGGCCAATTGGTCTTCAAGAAACCGGGTCGCTGGCAGCAACTCCACTCCGAGGGCGGCGAGCGCATCTGCTACGGCGCCGAACAACGACTCGGCATTCCGTTCCTTGATCCGCGCCAAGAGAACGAGTGCCTTCAAATCGGGACGGAGATTAAATAAATTATTGGGTGCCAGTTGCCCGGCCATAATCGCGTGGTGTGCACCGGAGGATTTTGCAGCATCGAGTAGTTTGCCTAGTTGGCCGACCCGCATCATCACAACATCATCGGCAAGGGCTGTCGTCTCGGGAGCAGTTTCGCCGTCGAATGCGGCAATCACAATGCGGGACACGCCATCCCGTCTCGCCGCCTGGGCAACCAATTGTGGGTATCGGCCGCTGCCAGCGATGAGAAAAAGTGAGGACGGAACTTCCAAAGCGGTGAGAGATTAATGCGTTCGCGGGAACGTGTCGAGTGGATCGCCTGATGGACGCGCGGATTAATTCAGAGAAGGATCGTCCGGTGCCTCTGCGTAAAGTCGAAAAATTGGATCCAGCGTGCTGAGGTAGTCTCCCCAAATCCGCTCGGGATCTGAGATTTCAATCAGTGCGCGCAGCGGCGGGGTGATCAACCATGCCCGCTCGGCAATCTCGGACTCCAGTTGTCCCCGGCTCCAGCCTGCGTAGCCGCGAAATACCCGCAGGCCATTCATGAATTCCGCAGGAATCTCGTCTGTGGACTCCAACGATCCAAATCCCCGGAATGCGACAGCCTGTGGGTTCGTTCTCCACTGGATCGATGCCAGCAACAGGTCTTCAGTGCCCACCGGACCACCCGCTAACACGGGCACCGATCGCAGCGATGCGTCGAGTCCCGGCACTCGGGTGATATGCTCGACCAATTGGCCAGTCGGACGGTTCAAGATCAGCCCGATCGCTCCATCCTCTGCGCTGTGATGCGATAAAAAGATGATCGTTCTGCAAAAATTAGGGTCGTTGAGCGAAGGATGCGCTACTAAGAGCGACCCGGTAAGGTTTCCAGCGTGAGGTTGTTCGCGATTCATTTCTGGCTTTGGTCGATTGTGGGTGATGCTACGTTGCATACTACCCGATCCGGACGTTCCCGCACAGCCTTGATTGCAGTTTGCCGCCCTGCGGGGACGCGACCCGCATGTTGGGCCAGCGAGTGTGCTGGATCCGTGTGTTCGTGGAGAATTCCAAGCAATCGACACATCTCCGATTCAAAATGCAAAATGGCACGATACGTCGGAGCATTCCCACCCAAATACCGCACGGCCCGGTGCAACAAATCGTAAAGCCCGTCATTGACTGCCATCGGCTCGGTGATGGCATCGCAGAGCTCTGCGAAGTATGACGCCACGGCAAGGTTGGCATAGCTGGCTCCATTTCCGGTGAATGGTTCGCGGAGCGAAACTTCGCGTAGGGCGTGGATTTCACCGGAGCGGGACCGCACAAACCCGATCTCTGCCTGGTAAAAGAGATCAATTTTTCCGTGGAATGCGCCGCCGGGTTTCAAGGCTCCACGGGCGGAGGTTTTCACTTTCCCAAACCCCTCCGTGAGCCAAATACAGAGAATGCTGGTCTCCGAAAACCGGAATTTCCGAATCAGGATCGCATCTGTTTTGTCCATCGTATCGGCGCGCGTGTCAGTCCATTCGGTCGATCAGGCACTGTTGCATGAAGGCAAATAAATTCAGTCGGAATACGCGGCTACCATCTTCCGTCGTGATGTCGGGTGCTTCGGTCGTGGTAAGAATTTTCTCATCGAATCCAAGGTCGGCAGCTAGTACCAGCCGCGCTTGATTCAACGCATTCAACCATGCTTCTGCGTGGGCGGGTGAGATCTGCAACTCGAGGAGCCCTTTGGACTCGGTCATTTGCTTCAGATCTGCTACCACGACCTCGCGTGTGGACCGGAAGTGCTCCTGCAGGTCCGGTTCCACATATGCTTTCCACTCGGATCGCATGGTATCCAGATCTGGTTCGTCTGTGACTCCGGGAAATATCCTCGTTTGCGCCTCGTCGCTGAGCTGCTCAGGATCAATCGTGTCGGGAATCGAGCGGATGAACTCCGCAAGAAGCGGATGAATCTTCCGAAAGCGGAATACCTTTGCGCGGCTAAAAGAAAAATCCATCGCGTTATTCGGAGCTGCGCTCCAGTTTTGCCAGAAGCAGATGCGACTGGAGTTGCTGGACATAAAGTTCTGCTCGTTCGCGTTCGCCAGACCAAAGAATCGAGCGCCCTTTTTTATGGACTTCGAGCATGTGTTTTTCGGCTCGTTGTTTGGAGTAGCCAAACACCTCGCGAAAGACCCGGGAGACGTAGCTCATCAAATTCACCGGATCGTTGTGCACGACCACGGCCCACGGCGGTGATGTCGCAATGGATTCTTTGAGTTCGGGAAGTTCGATGGTTTCGGTAGCCATGGTAAGTATCATGCGGCACGCAGTCCAAAACGCGATGCGGGAATGGCATCAATACACGATCGGATAAATGCTGCCACCTGCGGCGCAGGAGAAATGATCGACCACCCGCAGACTTCCCGGACGACGCTGGCGCCGAGCGCGGTCCGGTCGTCGATGGAAAACGCCGCACACCGCGCGGCAAACACGGTGAGATAGTGGCACGGGATCTCTGATCGCGCAGCGCGCTCTGCAAGCTTGGGCAGCACGCGGTCGCCTCGCATCGCCGAGGCTAGCGCGACGAGCTTTCTCCCGGCGGCAACGCTGCTATCGACATGCATGGTGTCCAACGCGCTGGAAAATTCCACGTCCGCAGCCGCCATCTCGCGCAACTTGCCTTCGCGGGCGCGGGACAGTTGAGAAAGCAAAAACGGCGCGAGGTGATCAGAAAAAATTTGATCCCGCCACACCATCCCTGCATCAGCCAGCGAAGTTACGCCTGCCAATGTGAGTGGACGCACGGATTCCAACCCCGGCTGGACCAGCCGCGCAGCATCCAGCAGCGGCCCCAGACCACAGATGGGGTCATCCAATCCTTCAACTAGTGATACAACAGTCATTCAAACGAGTAATTAAGCCTAAAGTTGCGCTGCTTTCAAAATGTTTGCCTGCATAGAACGCATTCGGTGTGCCGATTCGGGAGAAATATCGTCATATCCGTGCAAATGCAGCAACCCGTGAATGGTGTAGAGCGCGAGTTCATCCTGCAAATCGGTGCCAAATTTCTCCGCATTTTCCAGTGCCACTGCTGGACAGATCAAAATTTCCCCGTAGGGAAACGTGATCACGTCCGTTGGGCCCTTGATATCGAGAAATTGCCGATGGACGCGTGCCATCACGGCGGGTGAGACCA
>JBDNGG010000325.1:0-2202 GCA_041689405.1 Terrimicrobiaceae bacterium
CCCTCGCTCGTCACCACCGGTATGCTCAGTGGCAAGAACGCGATCGGCGTGGGCCGCGGTCCGAAATTCACGGAGTTCACGGTCTCCTTCGATGCCATTCGTGGCACCGCCAACCGGATTCCACTGTCCGGGTTGCCGCTGGTGGCTCCAGCAACGGCGAATATTCCCACGCTGCAAGTTGACCCGAGTTTGGAATTTTTCTTCCCGGAGACCTATGAGGGCATGGAGTGGAGGAACGGTCAGCTTTCCACCTTCTGGCGGGTGGGTCAGAACGGATCCGGGCTTGTAAATCCGATGGATCAGATTCTGAGCGGATCGAGTCCGATGGGTGGGCTTTGGATGGACAATCTCTTGTCCATCACAGGGATCGATCTCAGTGGATTGTCTTTTAATGGCAACGCCACAGACTCGCGCGAGCCGACTTATCATGCTTACCGCAATGGCAGAGGCGCATCGAGTAATTCCCAGCCGAACCAAGACCGTCGTCCGCCATTCGGCTTCTCCCTTGGCATCAACTCCCCCGACACGGCTTGGAGTCCCGGTGAATACCGGGGTATCGTCTCACTCATGAGGGGATCGACGTCCCTTTATGGACCCAATGATCCAGCACTTACCGCTTTCTCCGTGCGCGGCGGCCTTGTGCTGATGACCGCGGCAGGCGGTTCTGGTGCTGTCCGGGGAAATTGGGATGTGGCGCCGCTGGACAGCCTTCGGGGGGATTATCGGGTTTCTGGGAATTCGAACTTCATCTACACAAGCGAAGATCCCGTAAGTATCAAAAGCGAACTGCAAGAGGCGGTTATCCCCATTCCCGCAGGTTTTTCCATACCTGTTCCTTCATTGGAAACCGTTTGGCACGGCTATGTGCCTGACCCCCTTGTGAATAAATTTCCGGGGGATTGGGTGGTTGCAGCCAATGACAACGATGCCACATTGGATATTTCGGGAGCTACTAGTTCGATTGCTGCTGAATCCAAAGACGGAGCCAATCGCGGTTTCAAACCTTCCGAAGGCGGCGATCCGCTTTCGCTCTGGATGCCACGGCTCGATGTCGCGTATCCCAAGCAATCGCGTTTTCCGTCGGTGGGCGCCTTGAACTACGTTCGCACCGGCGTTGCACCCGATAACCTCAGCGTGCCGCTGCCCCAACAACGGGGTACACCGTGGCGCAGCTTGAGTTTTACCCCGAGCGCGAGTGTGGGCCAGGCCACGCTTAACGGAACGTATCCCGACTGGGCGATGCTCGATTTGTTCACCGTGCCGTTCCTTCCACAGCTTCCGTTTCGCGTGCTTGAGGATGCCACGCCGAAGCGCAAGCTCACCTCGGGCGGAGCGACCGAAGGAAAAATCAACATCAACAATCCGGCCGTGCCTTACCCGTTTTCGCAAACGTTATCCGTGGCGGAACAAGCGCAGTTTCCCCAGCGGACGGCCCCGCTGGAGGCGTTGTTTCTCAATCTCCGGGTCAACAACGGCTACGACGCCCTGGACGCTCCGGTTTTTTCCATCCTGAACGATGCCTTGGTTGACGGCCAGGGGGGCAAGGTTCTGGATAAGCTGGTGCAGGCGATCCAGTCGCGCGTGAAGTCAAACGGTCCGTTCGTTTTGCCCGGTCAAATAGCGGAGTTGGTCGAGGTGGATCAGTTCACCTACAAGGGCGTGGCCGCTGGTGCGCAGTCGCGAAATGATCTTCTCAAACAGGTGCTCGGGGCGACAACAACCCAGAGCAATGTCTTTTCCATCTGGGTGGTAGCCCAGACAGTTCAAAAGAGACCGACGAATCAAAACTACGGGGAATTCGAAGCCAGTGACCGGGTGACGAGCGAAGTGCGGCGGCGCTATGTGGTCGAACGGTATATCGATCTCGGAACCGATGGCGTCCCGGGCAACGCGGACAAACCAGGCGCTGATGGTGTGGTGGGCACCGAAGACGATCCTGTGGACCCAAATTATCATCCTGCCATGAAGCCACCGTTTCCTTATCTCTGGCGGATCGTCAGCGTGGAGGATATCCCCCGTTAAATTTATGTGTATTCACTGCAAACTTCCGATCTGGGCGGCGCTCGCCCTCATTTCCATGTCCGCCATGGTAGCCACGGCATACCCCCAGGAGCCAAAGTCCGCCGGGCCGCGCGTTGAAATTGTCGATTTCGGCTGGAGCGCGGATCGTCAATTGGTGGTTGGCGTCCGCATCACAGCCTC
>JBDNGG010000326.1:0-1458 GCA_041689405.1 Terrimicrobiaceae bacterium
GAAAGAGGCGTCTGCTCACCCACAAGGTGAGTGAGAATCCTATCAATTCATTCTGTGAAATAGATTCCAACACCGAAGCCGGGATCAGCAGCAGCGCCGCTTCCGCTCGGTTGGACTTTGGATTCATCGGATCACCGCGTCTCGTTCGCGCATGGCGGCAATTGCTTTGTCGCAATCGCCCGGCTGTAAATTTACTCCCCGGCAAGCTGCCAGGTGGACGTTCAACTTGAAGCCGCATTCCAAAGCATCCAGCGCGGTGAATTTCACGCAGTAGTCAGTGGCAAGTCCGCAGAGTGTTAGTTCGGTGATTCCTTGCCCGTGCAGCCAAGCGGCGAGCCCGGTATCGCCGCGATGGCCGTTGTCGAAGAAACCGCTGTAGCTGTCGATTTTCGGATCCGTGCCCTTCGGAAAAACCCGGGCGATCCGGCGTGTCTCCAGCGCGGGCGCAAACAAAGCTCCGCCCGTGTTCTGTACGCAGTGCACCGGCCACAACGTCTGCGGTAATCCTTGGAGATCGACCGTTTCAAAAATGTTCTTCCCTGGATGATTTGCGGCGAAACTCCCGTGATCCGGGGGATGCCAGTCCTGCGTCGCCACGATCATTTCATACTGCGGCAGCAGCGCGTTGACCACGGGAATAATCTCGTCGCCGCCCGGCACGGCGAGCGCGCCGCCGGGGAGGAAGTCGTTCTGGATATCGATGAGGAGGAGTGCGTGCATGTTTGTGTTAGTAAGGTGGAAAAATCGTGTGTTCCGTATCGTCGCTGAGCATGCCACGACCGAACAGAAACCGCTGCTCCAGCGGCCCTTTCCACCGGTTTGTGATGCGCGCACGGCTCATCCCTTCCGAAGGCAGCCCCAGCGAATCGCCAAGGGCAGTTCCAAGCAGAGAGTGGGTGATCTGAAAATCTCTATTCAACATGGTCCTGGGCACCTTTCTTCAGCGTCGCTTCTTGATAGAGCTTGAGGGCGAAGTCGCAGATTAGATCCAGGTCAGCTATTTTCTTTCTCCAGTCCGCCGGAATTCCTTCAAGTCCATAATACGCTCCGGCGAGTTGGCCATAGACCGCACCTGTCGTATCCGCATCATCTCCCAAATTGACGGCGAGCAATGCGCCGTCCCGGAAATTCTCGGAATGATGGAACGCCCACAACGCGGCTTCCAATGAGTGGACCACGTAACCAGTGCCGCGGATTTGGGGCGGTTGTTTGGTTTTGAAAGAGCCTCCGGCGATCAAGGCGATCTCAGGGCAGAGATCGCCTTCCTTCCACGAACCCTGCGTCGGATGATATGCGGGAGACAATGCCGTTTCCTTGCTTTTTCCATTGAGCAGAGCTGCTAGGAGTCCGCCCAGATAACGGCAGGCATCGATGCAAGCGGTCGTCTGATGGGTCGTCCTTGAACTTTCGCCTGAAAGATGAATCGCCTGCTCAGGCTCATTGGCAAAAAACATGGGA
>JBDNGG010000327.1:0-1426 GCA_041689405.1 Terrimicrobiaceae bacterium
TGAGATCCGCCGGGACGGATCGTCGTGGAAACTCGGTCAGGTCAAACGGTCCCAAAATGAGCCTGTCCGCCCAGAGACAGTGTCCCTCGTTCGCAGGTGGTTCAACCAATCCATGCGAGCCCTCTGGAACGCCGCAAACCCCAAGAAACAGCCCATCGCCCCCAAACACCGAGAACAAGCCGCACTCACTCAAGCCACCTTCGAACTACTCTGATCCGCCGATCCGTCTTGCAGCGAAGCCGCCACCAGTCCCATCCGATTATCCCCCCCAAGGCCGAGTGCCATACTTTGGCGACCTCGAACGGAAACTGGTGGCAGCAGATTCCTGCCAGAGAATTACCCTCCGCCCGACTTCTCGCGCCGCTTGCGGTCCTCCTCGTGGACGACGTCACTCATCGGAACCTTCATAAAATCGACATCATCGGCAGAAGCTCTGCCAGAGCTGATGCGGCGAAGTGCCTTTGCCTTCTGCGAGAGAGCTGCCGAAGTCGAACGGAGTCCGACTCCGTCTGCCACGTAGGAAGAGGAATTGCATGCGTCGATATTGAGACTCGCAGCCGTTGCGATTGCGTCCTGATTTGCTCCCAGGAATAGGAACTCCCACTTGTAGACCTCGCGTTGGTGTTTGATGCGCTCGCTGACCTCAGCCCAAGTGAAACGGTGGGAGGCGTTCTCAAATCCATCGGTGAAAATCGCGACGATTACCGAACCAGGTCGTTCGGCCTCGGGGATGGCTTCGAGTCTCTTGCCCAGATCTTCGATGGTCTGTCCGATCGCGTCTAGAAGCGCGGTGCTGCCACGCGGTTCGTAATCTGCCGCGGTGAGCGGGAGGACTTCTTCGAGAGGGACACCATTGATCGGCACGTCGTATGCGTTGTCAAATAGCGCCAGTGTGAGCCGGGCGCTACCAGAGTCAGATTTCTGATCCTCCAAAAAGCTATTGAAGGCCGCGACTGCCTGCTCCGCAAGGGGCTGCATGGAACCGGATCGGTCGAGGATGTAGGCGATTTCGGTGAGGTTTTTATTCATGAATATTAAGATACCAGATCAACAAGGACATCTATAGTCCCTGCCGCCGTTTTGGAGCACTTTTCTACTGCCAAACGGAAGGAAATTCTGTAAGAGACACGGAAAGTCTTTCCAATTCCATGCGAGACCACCTGAGCACACGCCCCCCACTCGACCGGATGACCCGGATTTTCCAGAGCATCTCATCGGGCCAGTATCCTAATCGGGAGCAATTGGCGGTTGATATCGAGGTCACGACCAAGACGATCCAGCGCGACATCGATTTCCTGCGCGACCGGATGAACCTCCCTATTGCCTATGACCGCAACCGCAAGGGTTACTACTTCACCGAACCCGTCTCCGGTTTCCCGTTGGTCGATCTCACTGAGGCCGAGATCGTCTCGGTGTTTATCGCACA
>JBDNGG010000328.1:0-2415 GCA_041689405.1 Terrimicrobiaceae bacterium
ACCATTCCGAGGGATCAGCCGTGGTGGCTGAAATCGGCTGACTATTTTTAAAACGCATTCGGATAACACCATGAAGGGCATGAAGAGCATGAAGGGAATGCAATGCAAGGTGTGCTCAATGTAATTCTTCTCACCTCTTCATGCTCTTCGTGCTCTTCATGGTGAAAATTTCGTTTCTTCGTGAGTTGGCCCTGGCTATTTGCGCAGGACGATTCTTCCAGATGGACATTTTTTGCGTCCTTTAAAAAAACGGAACCAGAATTTTATACAATCGGAGCCGTTTACTACTGCTCGATAAACCATTCCGAGGGATCAGCCGTGGTGGCTGAAATCGGCTGACTATTTTTAAAACGCATTCGGATAACACCATGAAGGGCATGAAGAGCATGAAGGGAATGCAATGCAAGGCAAGGGGACCGCAATGTAATTCTTCTCACCTCTTCATGCTCTTCGTGCTCTTCATGGTGAAAATTTCGTTTCTTCGTGAGTTGGCCGTGGCTATTTGCGAGGAACGGTTCTTCCACATGGACATTTTTTGCGTCCTTTAAAAACGGAAACAGAATTTTATACAATCGGATCGTTGCGAAAATCGCCTGCCGGAGGCAACCGTGAGGCACGAATACCGTGGCAACTTTCCTTTGCCAGCAGTGTTGAAGTTCTGACGCGTGCGCGCCAAGAAAGTCGCTGCGATTAACGCTCAGATTCGTGCGTTATAGTCTTCATGTAAGGTGACGAACTAAACAGGATTGACAGGATTTTTCACGATTGACCCGAAATGCGATGAGGTCTGATTTTCTGAGAACACCGGAGCGATGGGGCTGCTGATGTTCGATTCCGGGAAACTCCGCATCTGTCTCATTCTGAGCATTCGGTAAATTCTGTCTAAACGCATTCCGTATATTCACCCGGTGAAAAGCGGAGAGCCATGGGGCCTCTGGATGAGGGCAGGTTTTTGTTGGCAAATACGTTCTATGGCACACTAGTGTGAAGGCTTGTCGTGAACGGGGAATCTCGCCAGTCGAATCACTCAGTCATCCGGATCAAAGGCGCCCGCCAGCATAACCTGCGGAACCTCGATCTGGAGATCCCGCGCAATCAACTCGTGGTCATCACCGGCATGAGCGGATCCGGCAAGTCGTCGTTGGCATTCGACACGCTTTATGCCGAGGGCCAACGCAAGTATGTTGAGAGTCTGTCCGCCTACGCGCGCCAGTTTTTAGATCAGATGCAGAAGCCGGATGTGGATTACATCGAGGGGCTATCCCCGGCAATTGCCATCGAACAACGCATCTCGGGATCGAACCCCCGCTCAATCATCGCGACAACCACGGAGATCTACGATTACTTGCGCTTGCTCTTTTCCGCGGCCGGCACACCGCACGACCCGAAGTCCGGGGAGGTCGTTATCCGTCAGACGCCGCAGCAAATTGCCGATGTGATTTTGCAATGGCCGGAGGGCACGAAGTTCATGGTTCTAGCGCCGCTCGTGGATCGCGAGGCCGGGGAGTTTCGTGATGTCATCGACAAGGCCCGCCGCGAGGGATTTGTCCGGTTGCGTGTGGATGGTGAACTGGTCGAGTTGTCGCGGCCCGATCCGATCCGTCTGGAGAAGACCCGGAAACACACCATCGAGGCGGTTGTGGATCGATTAGTGGTCCGTGGAGAACTCAGCTCCCGCCTCGCGGATTCGTTGGAGACAGCGCTCCGGTGGGGTGAAAACCGAATGATAACCTCGCGGATGGAACCGGACGCGACGGCTTGGGTGGAGCAGCCGTTTTCCACCGATTATTGCAATCCGGTTACGGGGTTTACGTTGCCGAAGCTCACGCCCAAGCATTTTTCGTTTAATAGTCACCTCGGCGCGTGTCCAGCGTGCCACGGTATTGGAACGCAGATGTTTTGTGATCCGGAACTGATGGTCGATGGTGCCAAATCATTGGACGATGGTGCGATCAAGCCGTGGAAAACCGGAAACAAAGCGATGCGTGCGTATTATAATGCGTGGCTGGCTGCGCTGGTTGCGGACTTTGGTGTCGATCCCAGCGCGTTGTTCAAGGACCTCCCGGCGTCTTTCAAAGAGACGTTGTATTTTGGCAGTGGGGATCGCGCCCTGCGGGTAAAACTCGGCCAGGCGGGGCGTGTCGTCGAGAAGCCGTTCGAAGGGCTGGTCCCTCAAATGGAACGCCTGCTCGAAAAGAGCGAAAGCGAATTCACGAAAAGCCGTATTCGGGGGTTCATGGGCGGGAAAGAATGTGCCGTTTGCCATGGAGCGAGGCTTAAACCTGAGATCCTTGCCGTGACGGTGTCCGACGCTGATGGACGTGCATTTAACATACAAGAAATCTGCGGACTCAGTATTTCTGATGCCCTCGCTGTGGTTGAGCGATTGGTGCTGAGTCCCTCGCAGATGCAGGT
>JBDNGG010000329.1:0-5347 GCA_041689405.1 Terrimicrobiaceae bacterium
AATCTTCTCCTGAATTACCTCACGCTTTACGGCCTCAATGTGTTGGGAGCCATCGCTACCCATGTTATCGCTCAACCAAAAGAGTAGATCGTCGTGCGGAGCGTTTGCTGCTCAGCGAGCCAGTGCCCAGACAGGGGGCTCGGAGTCCCTTCCGCGCCCACTATTTTGCATGGTAAGCGTAAGTGTGCGGGTGACGTCGAGCGAGGGAGAAGTCGGACGGCGGGGGACCGCCAATCCCCTCCAATTGGGGCAGGGCTCGGAGTCCCTTCCGCGCCCACTATTTGCCATGGAAAGCGTGGGTGTGCGGGCGACGTCGAGCGAGAGAGAAGTCGGACGGCGGGGGACCGCCAATCGCTACCAATTGGGGTAGGGCTCGGAGTCCCTTCCGCGCCGACTATTTACCATGGTAAGCGTGGGTGTGCGGGCGACGTCGAGCGAGAGAGAGAGAAGTCGGACGGCGAGAGACCGCCACCCCTACCAGTTGGTGGGTAGGGCAGTTCTGAGCAGTCAGCGCTACCCAGTTGCCATGGTGACCTGAACGTCTTTGGTAGATGCCCGCGCATCGCGCTTGCAGAGCGGGGCGCGTGAATGCACACTCCCTGACGTGTCATTACTTGAAGTCAACCATCTCAAGGTTCATTTTCCCGTGCTCGGCGGTGTCCTCCGCCGTCCGGTGGATGTCGTGAAGGCGGTGGACGACGTGAGTTTCCAAATCGAGGCAGGACAAACGGTCGGGCTCGTGGGAGAAAGCGGGAGCGGTAAGACCACCATCGGTCGCGCGGTGGTCAAGTTGCAGCGCGCCACGGCGGGCGAGATCGTTTTCGAAGGACAGGATATTGTTCCCATGACCGAGCGAGTCTTTCGTCCGATGCGGCGGAAAATTCAGATGATCTTTCAGGACCCCTTCGGATCGCTCAACCCTCGGTTGACAATTGGTGCGATCATTGGCGAGGCACTTGAAATTCATTTTCCCGAGTTGGGAAAATCCGACCGTCGCGCGCGGGTGGCCGAATTAATGGTTCAAGTCGGACTCAAGCCGGAAATGATGAGCCGCTATCCCCATGAGTTCAGCGGCGGCCAGCGCCAACGGATCGGGATCGCCCGCGCGTTGGCCGTGAAACCCTCGCTCATCGTCTGCGACGAACCGGTCAGTGCGCTCGATGTGAGTGTGCAGGCGCAGATCGTTAACCTGCTACAAGATTTGCAGGAAGAACTGGGCGTCTCGTATTTGTTCATTGCGCACGACTTGGCAGTGGTCGAGCACCTGAGCGATCATGTCCTTGTCATGCATCACGGAAAGATCGTTGAGAGCGCTCCGGCCGATCAGATTTATTCGGACCCTCAAGATCCCTACACACGCACGCTGCTTGCGGCAGTGCCGACGATTTAACGTTTAAAATACCATGGATGACTCCTCGGGTAGGATTCGTGAAATGCTCGAGGACGAGCGTCCAAGGGAGAAATTAACCCATCGTGGAGCTGGCACGCTCTCCGAGGCTGAGTTGCTGGCCATTTTCTTACGCACCGGTCGGTGCGGGCGCAATGTGATCGAGCTTGCGGGCGATGTGCTCAAAGCGTGTGGCGGATTAGTCGCCTTATCCCGACTGTCGGTAGAGCAGATCCGAACCTCTGCCAAAGGGATTGGCCCAGTCAAAGCGGTCGAACTTGCAGCCGTGTTCGAAGTCGGAAAGCGGTTGGCTCGGATCACTCCCGGACGCGTTCGCTTGGATAGCCCGCAAGCGGTATATGACCTTCTATCACCCGAACTCGTCACTCTGGATCGCGAACGATTACACGTGGTGTTGGTCGATACGAAGGTCCAGTTTTTGCGCAATGAAGTGGTATCGCTTGGGTCGCTCAATGAGAGTGTGGCGCATCCCCGTGAGATCCTGCGTCCGGTTCTTGTCCACGGAGCCTACGGATTTATCCTGGTTCACAATCATCCATCGGGTGACCCGACGCCGAGTAATGCGGATCATGCACTCACCACCCGGATTTTAGAGGCAGCCAGACTCCTCCAGGTGGTTCTTTTTGACCATGTGATCATTGGACACGCTGAAGGAGGGCGGGAACCGTATTTCAGCTTCCGTGAGGGCGGGTATTTGTGATGAGTTTTCCGGCTTGTTCGCCGGGGTACGATGCCTACTTTTTTGGCCAACGACCCAGCGATTCCTCGTGCATGTGGCGCGGTCGCAGGGCCCTGGTAATCACGCCGTATTTAGGCGAAAAAAGGTACGCAAGGATGAATGCTGCCCCCAGCACCATGACAATTGCCGGGCCGGACGGGATGTTTGCCCAGTAGGACACAATGAGTCCAGTCACGGCTCCGGCCACTCCCAACGCGGCTCCTCCCCACGATAGGTATTGGTAACTGTCCGAGAGCAAATACATGGTTGCTGCGGGCAAGATAAGCAGGCCCAGCGAGAGCAAGACACCCACTGCCTGGAGCGATGACAACATTGCTAGCACGATCATCAAAATCAGCGCTGCAAGGAGAGCGGTGACAGGGATGCCCTGGGTGCGAGCCACCGATCCTTCAAATAAAGCCACTAAGAGCGGCCGGTGCAGAATCATGAGCGAAAGCAAAATCACCACGCTGATGCCAAAGCTTGTCCAAAGATCTGAATCCGCAACGCCGAGAATATTTCCGAAAAGGAAAGCGTCGAGGTCCACTCGCACCCGCGCGTAACGGATCAGGACAATCCCGATGGCAAACGCGACGATGTAAAGCGATGCAATCGCGGTTTCGTCTTTGATGCGTGAGCTCCTCGCAATCATTTGCCCTCCCACGGCAACGATCGCTGCCGCAATGAGCCCGCCCACCATCAGCCCCGCAGGCGATAGGCCGACAAAGATAGCTGCAACTGCCAGTCCTGGAAGCAGGGAATGCGAAAGCGCGTCTGCCATGAGGGCAAGCCGTCTCAACACCACGAATGCTCCGAGAAAGCCATTGGTGAATCCGATGAGCACGCATACGACAAATGCGCGCTGCATGAATTCATAGCCGAAGGGTTCGAGTAGCCAGTTCATTGGGTTTTCCGTCGTCGATCAGTGCTCGTGCGAACCACTAAAAACGCGGGTTTCGAAGGCACGATCAATATTTTCTTTGGTGAATGCGCTATCTGTCGCGCCCGCAGCCACGAGCTCGCCATTGAGGATGACAACCTCATCAAACAGCTCGGGAACGTCAGATAATTGGTGGTGCGAGGCGATGATCAATTTTCCATCGTCACGCAACCGATGCAGCACTTGCATTAATGCAGTGCGGGCATTTTGGTCGAGGCCCGTCGTGGGCTCGTCCAACAAATAAATGTCAGATTGTTGCGCCCAGGCCCTCGCCAAAAAGGCGCGCTGTTGCTGTCCCCCGGACAGCGCACTGATCTGACGGGACGCATAGTCGCTCAGGTCCATGAGCTCCAAAGCACGGTCAACGATCTCCCGATCTGCGGTGGCAAAGGGTTTCCACAGTCCCAGCGCCGGATAGCGTCCCATTTCGACTAATCCCTGGACGGTGATCGGAAAATCCCAGTCCACGGCCTCGCGCTGGGGGACATAAGCGATGGATTTTCCCGGTCGGTGTGCGCCCACCACGCTGTGCCCTTTGAAGGCAATGCCTCCCGTTTCGATGGGAAGGAGGCCTGCGATGGCTTTCAGAAGGGTGGTTTTTCCCGCGCCATTCGGTCCGAGCAATCCCACGCACGAAGTGCATGGCAATGTCAGCGTGAGGTGATGGATGGCTGGAATCCGATTAAAAGAAACCGTGAGGTCCGAAATCGCAAGATGATGGCTCACTCGGTTGCACCTCCGGGGATCGTAATAACATCCGCAACTTGTGGATCGCCCCACAGCGTTGTGTCGGAAATAATAGCCTCGCTTCGTGAGACCCGCACGCGGAGTGCATTTGCGCGTGGAGCGTCAGCGTGCCAATCGGCTCTTATGACAAGGTCATGGCCTGCTGCTGATGCAGCGATTTTTACCCGCACCGGTTTGGCAAACGTGTCCGAAGTCAGATCTGCAAGCAGCGTGCCAGTCGATTCTATGCGCACCGAGTCCGGGGCCAGCGGGGAGTCGAGTTCGATTACGAATTCCTCGGCTGCGGCGGCTAACACGGGTGGCCGCACATCATCCTCATCATCGTTGTAGCGCGCGGATGTTAAGTAGAAAACCACGCCTCCCATGCCAATGAGCGCGAGCGTCACCAGAATCAAACGCAGGATGGGATTACCTCTCATGATGAACGACGAAGCTCCCCGCAGCTACTGTAAGCCGTCAACCAAGGTAGTCGTATTATGCCGCATCATGCTGTCGTAGGTCGCGGCTTCGGTGGCTCCCAAGCCGTCCGCGTAAAGCATCCTGCCCATTTTTGCTCCGGTTTCCCGGGTGATTTCGGTGAGGATTTTCGGGTTCTCAATGTTCTCTGCAAATACTGCACGCACGTTCGTTTTCTTGATCAAATCAATCAGCTCCCGCACTTGCTTGGACGACGGTTGCGCACTGGTCGAGATTCCCTGCACGGGCTTGACGGTAAAAGAATAATCCCGCGCGAAATATCCGAGCGCATCGTGTGACGTCACCATCACCCTGCGGTCGCGAGGCAGCTTGGCGACCTCCAACTTGATCCACTTGGCAAGTGCATCGAGTTTCTTTTGGTAGGTTTTTGCGTTTGCCTCATACGTCGACTTGCGCTCCGGATCGGCTTTGATAAAGGCATCGCGGATGGTATTCGTTGCGGTCTTGGCGTTAGCGACGCTATGCCACCAATGGGGATCTGCCATTTTCCCGTCCGCGCCCGCAACTCCATGGGAATGGCTGTGCCCGTGCTCGTGGGCATGATCATCGTGCGGTGCCTCCACCATCAAGGGGGAGATGGCGTCTCCTACAATTACCAACTCAGGCCCGTCCGCCAGACTGCGGCTGAGCTTCGGCAAATAGGGTTCAAACCCCATGCCGCTGGCGAGGACAACCTTGGCGTCGATCATCTTTTTGACATCACGCACTGTCGGTTCAAATCCATGGGGATCGACCCCGGGTTGGATGATGTTTGTAATCTCGACGGCGTCACCGCCGACGTTCTGGGCAATATCCGTGAGCACCGTGCCGAGCGTCGCAACGGTCAACTTATCCGCAGCGTGGGCTGCTGCCGGATAGAATAGCGCACCAGCTAAGAGAATGAAAATAGTTCGACGGATCATGAGTTTGTAACAGTTCACTCAGATGGTATGCCCTTCCGATTATGATAATGCAATCGCAAATGGCGAATGAAGGCTAAACTCGTAATCAGAAATTTGACCTTGCACAGACGAGCGGGTTGAAAAGATTTCCGGTTTTCGTGGGATTCGGATTAATT
>JBDNGG010000330.1:0-21470 GCA_041689405.1 Terrimicrobiaceae bacterium
CAAAAAACAAAAGCCCGCTGCGGACCTGATAAAAAAGCAGGCGAGACCGCGCGTGGTCCCGCGGGTGCTGGACAGAGCGACCCCGGCGGCTACGCGGATACTGGTTAAACTCGGAGATCAACGCGCCCTCCTGCTCGTGGAAAACGAAATCGCCATCGACACTCCCATCTCCTCCGGGAAGCGCGCGGGCATGACTCCAAAAGGAGACTTTGTTGTCGTCCAAAAAAATAATGATCACCGGTCGAATATCTACGGAAATTATGTGAATGGATCAGGCCAAGTCGTCCGGGGAGGAGTCAGCACACGGATCGACTCAGCGCCGAGCGGCACCGTTTTTCGCGGTGCGCCGATGAAATACTTCCTGCGCATTGGTAAGACGCTGGATGATTATTCCGCAATCGGTCTGCACGTCGGTCACCTCCCGGGATATCCGGCAAGCCACGGTTGCATTCGCCTGCCCGACGATATTGCACCTTTGATCTATGATCGCGTTCAACGCGGGACGCCGGTGACGATTCAGGACTAGAAGCGCAACCACGTCCTCCGTCAGTCAGCAAACCCAAGCTTTGCTTGAATCGTAAATTTTGCTATACCCCTTGTTATGTTGGAACCAGACCCAAAAGAGTTGTTCATCGGGTCCCTCGGCGAGCGAAACATTGAGTCTCCGCTCGAGCCGTTTTTCCGTGAATGTGGGACCGCACACGCATTCTACAACGATGATAACCGGGTGCTTGTTGACCATACCCTCGAAGGCGTTCAAACCCGTTTCGATAGCGGAGCCGGACTGCCGTGCTTCGAGGTTGCGGGACCACGCCGTAAAATATTTTTCAACCCTGCCGAAACAGTCTGTGCCATCGTCACCTGCGGAGGTATCTGCCCAGGCCTCAATGATGTCATTCGCGCCATTGTCTTGCAATCGCACCACCGCTACGGCGTACGCCGCATCCTCGGGATTCAATACGGATATGAAGGACTCAACACCGACTACGGCCACCGGGTATTAACTCTCACGCCTGATGCAGTATCCAGCATCCATCGCTTTGGGGGCACAGATCTGGGAACCTCGCGCGGCCCGCAGGATCCGGTGCCTATGGTTGACCGATTGCAGGAACTCGGTGTGAATATTTTATATGTGATCGGCGGCGATGGTGGTCAGCGCGGAGCAAAGGCAATCAATGACGAGGCCCAAAAACGTGGATTGAAACTCGCCGTGGTCGGAGTTCCAAAGACGATCGACAACGACATGATTTTCATGGACAAAAGTTTTGGCTACGAAACTGCGTGTGCTGCCGCGGTGGAGGCTATTCACGCTGCCCATACTGAAGCGCGAAGCTCTAGGAATGGAGTCGGGCTTGTAAAACTGATGGGGCGTCATTCTGGATTCATTGCGGCATCGGCTGCGATCGCCAGTGGCGAAGTAAACTGCGTCCTGATTCCGGAAATCCCGTTTACACTCGAGGGCGATCACGGCTTCCTCGACTACCTCCGCCGCCGTATTCAGGAGCGAGGGCACGCAGTCGTCATCGTCGCCGAGGGGGCCGGGCAGAATCTTTTGAGGGAATCGAGTGCCCATGATGCCTCGGGAAACGAAAAACTTCAGGATATCGGAATCTATCTCAAGAACCGGATCACCGAGTATTTCAAGACATGCCTCACCGAGCTGAATCTGAAATATATCGACCCCAGCTACATCATCCGCAGTGTTCCCGCGTGTCCGCAGGATCGAATTTATTGTATGCGCCTGGCCCAGAATGCGGTGCACGCAGGGATGGCAGGAAAAACAGGCCTTGTCGTGGCGCGCTGGCATAGCGCTTACATCCACCTACCCATTGGCATTGCAACATCGGCGCGTCGCCAAGTCGATCCCGGCAAGGAGGTTTGGCTTTCTGTGCTTGAATCAACTGGGCAACCTGCACGATTCGGCTGAGGCAACCGATCCGAACGATCTCCTCGCAACAATCCCGTCGGCTCGATCTATCGCTGTATTGCAAAATCCTCCAGAATCCTGGTCGGATGTATTTGTCCCGAACAGAAAGTAATCGCGTCAGGAGGCTGGAAATTCTTCGGTCCCCGCGCTAGCTTACCCGTTCGAACTATGCCGAGCGTATTTATTAAGACCTACGGATGCCAGATGAACGAGCGCGACAGCGATCAAGTGTCGCGCATGTTGGAGGCCCGTGGTTACCGCATGACTCGCGCCGAGTCGGACGCGGATGTCATCCTCCTCAATACCTGCAGCGTCCGCGATATGGCCGAGCAGAAGGCCATCGGAAAAATGGGGATATTAAAAAAACTCCGTCGTCACCGCCCTCATCTGGTGCTCGGTTATCTCGGCTGCATGGCCCAGAGCCGCGGCGCGGAATTGCTGAGCACATCCCCGCATGTCGATCTCGTGGTTGGCACCCAAAAATTCCACCGCGTCGCAGACTACATTGATGATTTACTGCGGCAGCGCATGGATACTCTAATGGACGACCAACGGCGCGCCATTGTGGATGTCGATGAAGAGGAAGGGTCCCAGAATACGATCCGCGAACATACCCTCAGGGATCGTCAAGCGACTGCCTTCGTATCCATTATGCAGGGCTGCAATATGCACTGCACGTTCTGCATTGTCCCCAGCACACGTGGCGCAGAGCGATCCAGACCGATGTCCGAAATCGTCGAGGAAGTTCAAGGGTTGGTTGCTCGTGGCGTCAAAGAGGTCACGTTGCTCGGACAAATCGTGAATCTTTATGGCCGGCATGAATTTGAAAAACGCGACGGATTAAGTCCCTTCGTCCAGCTACTGGAGGCTGTGAATGACGTCGACGGGCTCGAACGCCTTCGGTTCACATCCCCACACCCGATTGGATTCCGTGATGATTTGGTCTCAGCGTTTAACCGCTTGCCCAAACTCGTGGAGCACGTGCATCTGCCGCTGCAGTCCGGATCGAACCGACTCCTTAAGCGCATGCACCGAGGCTACACCCGGGAAAAATACCTCGAACTCGTATCGCATCTCCGTAGCGCCCGGCCCGGCATTGCAATCACAACGGACGTGATCGTCGGATTTCCCGGTGAGACTGAAGAAGACTATGCGCTAACCCGGGACATGGTCTCGGAGGCGGACTTCGACAATGCATTTATCTTTCGCTACTCGCAGCGGCGCGACACGCCGGCCGCGGACATGGACGGACAGCTGTCTGAAGAGGTCAAAGAGGCAAGAAATCAGGACCTGCTTGCTGCGATAAATTTGAACGTGAATCGAAAACTCCGCGCGTGCGTCGGCACCCGGATGGAAATCCTCTGCGAGGGACCGAGCCGTTCAAATCCGGAGCGCTATGCCGGACGCACCCGAACAAATAAGATCGTCGTTTTTCCTGGCGATCCTCGTCATGCGGGCGAGTTGCTCGAACTACAGATTGTCGATTCCTCGGCCACCACACTTTATGGGGATCCCGTGATCCACGAATGAACGGGACGGCCCCTCCCAGTGTGTCGATCTTGGATGCCCCTGACTTCAATCTGCCTCTCACCCTAACCAGTGGCCAAGTTTTCCACTGGTCCGAAGTCGCGGGTTACTGGGAAGGACTCGTCGGCGACAAATATTGCGCCGTACGGCAGGACGGGCAGCACTTGGTTTTCCGAGGGTCGCTGTCTGCGGCGGAAGTGGCTAATTACTTCGCGCTCGACCATGCGATGGATGAAATTTCGGCGAGTTTTCCAGATGATGCATTCAGTCAGGCTGCACTTCGCGCATGCACCGGGCTCCGCGTGATCCGTCAACCCGAGTGGGAATGCCTGGCGACGTTCATCACCAGCGCGATGAAGCAGGTCGCCCACATCCGCCAGATGTCATTAGCGATTCGCAGCCGATTTGGAATGCCAGTAAGCCAATCAGCAATCAACGCCTACCCATCCCCGGCGCGACTCGCTCTCACCGATGAGGCGGCATTGCGTGAATGCAGTCTCGGTTTTCGCGCGAAGAACCTTCTCGGTGCGGCCCGCAGTATTGACGACGGGACTATTGACCTGCTTGCCCTGCGATCCATGAAAACTGCCGACGCGCGGACCGCGCTGTGTTCACTTCCCGGCGTCGGAGTGAAAGTGGCAAACTGCGTGCTCCTGTTTGCCTATGAGCGTTTGGACGCGGTGCCCGTCGATGTTTGGATCAACCGGATCATGCGCGCGATGCGAGGGGGCAGACCTGCGACAGCTGCTCAATTGCAGCGTTACTCGGAGCGCCACCTCGGGCCATATGCAGGCTACGTGCAGCAATATCTCTTCCATCACGCCCGCGTTTCAAAGACGCTGCCGCAGCGATGAGCGAATTTACCATAATCACACGCCAGCGAGAACGCCGTCGCACGCTCATCGCGTTCATCGCGTCTGTGATTATTCATTTATTATTGCTGCTCATCGCAATTCTGATTTTTGCGCTGAATCCGGAGCTTTTCGACCGCCCGGAACCCACGCCGGACGATGATGAGCCGATTGAGTTCACGATTGTTCCTCCCCCTGAACTTGAGCCCGAACAACGTCTCTTTGTGGATAGTTCGCAGACTGAGGCGAGTGCCGCTCCGCCGCCGGATCCGAAGTTTGAGTCCGATCAGGATTCAGTCGCAGCCTCAGAGCGTCCTCCCATGGATGAAACCCCGGTCCCTACCACCAACGGCGAAGAGGAGAGCTCATTTCGACTGCGCGATCAAACCCTGACACTTGGACCCGCCCCACAACCACAGCCCGCGCAGCCGGAGATCCCAGAGCAGCGGGCAGAAATTTCTCCTGAAATGCTTTCCAGCGAACCGCTTCCGACGCCCGAGCCAGTTGAGGCACCGCCACAGGAACCCGCTCCGGAGAAAAAGCCGGATCTACAAATGCCCGAGCAGTCGGATCTCGACCTCCTGGATCCAGAGGAACAGCCGTCGCCCACACCGGAACCCACACCGACTCCGACCCCGCGAGAGACACCAGAGCCTGAGGTGCGGCGGGCAGAGGCAGCCACCCGGCCATCATCGCCGATTGCACCGGGATATCAGCCGCAATCACGCACGACGCGCCTCACCGGAGGAATCAGCAACAAGGGGAAATCCTCCGTCGCCGCAGAGGCCACCCCACTCGGCAAATACCGCAAAATGCTCTCCGATGCAATCGGGTCCCGATGGTATTATTACGTCGCCGACTTGATAGATCTGGTGAACATCGGGACGGTGGAACTTCGATTTGTCGTGCGATCAGACGGCACTGTGGAAGGGGTGCGGGTATTAAAAAATTCTTCCAATGAAAGCCTCGCCAGTGTCAGCGTGCGGGCAGTAATCGAGGCCGAGATCCCGCCAATCCCCCCCGAGGTGGTGCAGGAGCTGGAAGACGGCCGTTTGGAAATAGATTATTCATTTACAATCGTAGGGCGGTGACGAAAATCAAACCTGCTGGCGACTATCCCACAGGAACCACCGCCACAGTCACGGTGAGAGAAACGAACGCGTTCAGCGGCCCCTTCCAAGACCCGGAAACAGGAGCCGCCTTGCCGGGCTCGCGAGCAACAGCCACCGAAACATGATCCACTCCCGCGAGTTTGTTATTCGTGGGATCAAATCCCCTCCAGCCTGCGCCAGGAATATAGATCTCGGTCCACGCGTGCGTTGCCCCGTGTTGTTCCTGATTCGTCGGCGTTTGGAGGTATCCGCTCACGAAGCGCGCACCGAATCCCCAATGGCGCGCCGCCTCCATCATGAGCGTCGCAAAATCCCGGCACGAGCCACTTCCGGAGGCCAAAGTAGCAGCCGGGCTTTGCACCCCCTGCTCTTCCCGGCGTTGGTAAACAAACGTCTCGGAGATTGCCCGATTGAGTTTCATCAGCAGATCAAACGTCCCGACCAACTGGCCGGGTTTGTAAAACTGGATCAGCCAATCGCCCACGACCGCACTATCCTGCGGATACGACGAGAGCCGATAGGGAATCAACTCCGGTCGCTCATCGGTGCCATAGCGGAATGGATACGAGACAGCAGTCGGATCGATGATGAAATCCAGCGGATTGTGATCGTAGTGCTGTACGACGACATCGCTGAAAATATGAAGGAGCGGTGAAGGCTGTGAAAAATGGGCGACGGCAATGGAGTTCCCATAGGTGTCCCGAAGCCACCGGATCCTGGCACTCGGCTGCATGCGCAACCGCGAGCTTTCGATGTGGACATCATGCCCCTCGCGCGGCCGCACCATCACCCGATGAGGTCCGAACATGACAGGCTCCGAGTAGCAGTATTCCGTGGTGTGGGTGATTCGAATCCGTTTCATACATCCGCTCCGATTAGCAAAGCGACCATGAGGCTGGACCAGATCCGCTCCCTCGGGAAGCGCAACATTTTTCACTTTCAACAAAACCCAGCGTTGGCCGAAGCCACAGATCCGCGTTCGATATCTTGGCATGAGCAGAATTCATAAAGCCGGCATTTTAGCGGCAGGCCGCGGCACGCGCATGCGCGAACTGACCAATGATCTTCCGAAGCCGATGATCCCCGTCCGGGGACGTCCGATTTTAGACCATATCGTATCTGGTATTGGAGATGCAGGCATCACCAAGGCTTTGCTCATCGTGGGCTATCGGGAGGATGTGATGCGCAATTATTTCGGCGGTGGAGTAGGAGATGGAGTCGCAGTTTCCTATGCGCGACAAGTTGGTCAGGATGGCACCGGGCGGGGGGTTGCTCTGGCTAAAGCATTTGCCGGAGACGATGGATTTGTTTTGAGCTCCGGCGATATTTTGCTCGATCCGCGTAACTACCCGTTGCTCTGACAACCTGGAGACGAAGGAGCCATCATTTCCGTCAAAAACACCGGGGATGTCAGCAAGGGCGGCGCTGTCTTTCTGGACGAGACATTTAATCTCACGGACCTCCATGAAAAACCCACACCCGGTGAACCGACAAGCCCGTGGTATAATGCCGGTGTGTATATGTTCCGGCCGTCCATTTTCGATTTCACGGCACGCCTGGGAAAATCGGCACGTGGCGAGTATGAACTCACCGATGCAATTCGTAACCTTGCGCACAACGGACGCCGTGTGCGGGCGATTGAATTACTTGGCAATTGGGCGGATATACGCGATCCCGAAGTTCTCGCCGAAGTGAACGCATCGTGGTAGAAACAAAACCATGAGCACTGACCCCGAGCCCGAAAACCCCAAATGGGTTGTATTTTCCCCCGAAGAATTTGAAAAACGATGCGAGGCGTCGATGGAATTGCCAGAAAACTGGCTGGAAAAAAACTTTGAAGCGATCCCCGAGTTTCTATCCGAAATGGACGACGGCCTCATCGATGACTCCGAGTTGGAGGTGCTGTATTTCCTTGTCAGTCGTATTGTTGCAGCCTGCCTACCGAAAGGCTTGAAGCCCCCTTCCCTCACAGCCGACGAGCTTTGGAAGGAGTCGGGTGACCTATTGGCAGAGATCGAATCTTGGAATAAAAACGGCCTCCCTTTATCCGAAATTCCCGACGAGATCCGAACGCACTCGGTGCAGCCTGCGGCAATTGATTTCTCGCTAAGCATGCTGGTCGAGTTTGGTGATGATCAAGACTCCACCGTGCGTCCTGATTCGATTATCCCCATTGTCGGTCAGATTGAGGCCGTTTTGCGCCAGCTAAAAGCGCACTTGGCGTAGCACCGAAAGCCTCTCCCATGCCGGTCTTTCCACATTCCACTTCCGGCGACCTTCTCAACGCAGTGCTGGAGGAATTACCGGTTGGCGCGCAGATTCCGCCTCGCTTGTTTCCTGTTGTCGTGCCTTCCCTGCCCTTCGGTGACTGGCTTCAGCTCCGGATCGCCGAGCGTCGAGGGATATGTATGGGCATCGATTTTTTGATGCCGCAGGATTTTATTCGATGCGTTCCAGTGCCCTTGGCACCGAGCCGGGATAGTGCGTGGACAAAACGCCGATTGCTATGGCAGATGCTTCCGCTTGTCGCCGGGGCTACAAGCCATCTTGGTCTCAACCAATCTTCAACCAGGGACCGGTTTGCGGTGGCAAATTTGCTTGCGGATCAATTTGATCAATACGGACACTTTCGACCACAAATGATCCGACGTTGGGCCGAGCACAAGTCGTGCCTCCCACTGGAAGCGAGTGCTGAGGATCGCATGCAAGAATCCTGGCAGCGCAATCTCTGGGATCAATTGCAGGTGTCGATTTCAGAAGTTCACCCGGCCATCGAGCTTCTCCGTGTGCGACACGACACAAGCACCCTCAACACGCTACGTGATGCATTCCCCCGGTTACTTGTCCTCGGCACTGGCGCTCTGGATCCATTGCTCATCGAGGTCATTTCCGTGCTGCAACTTGCGGGATGCGACGTCTCCACACACATCCTCCTCCCGTCGCTGGGATATCTTGGAGAACTGCGTCAAATGCCGCCACCCGAACTTACTCAGGACCCTGAATCACTCGAACTCCGCTCCGGTCATCCGCTGGTACAGTCCATGGGGCGTCACGCGGTCGGGTCGTTCCTGCTCCTCGGCGAATTGGACGAACAATACACCCACTGGCCGGAAGTGGACGCGACACCACCGGACGAATCGTCGATCCTGCGGCATATCCAATCGGACATCCGTTCGCTGCGCCCGCCAGGCAGCCATCCCCACCCGCCGGATCACTCGCTGCGGGTCCACAAGTGCTTTGGTCCCCGACGGGAAATGGAAACGCTGAGAGATGAAATCCTCCGCGCATTTATCGAGATCGAGGGACTTCAGCCGGACGAAATTCACATCGTCACGCCCCACTTGGAGACCTATGCACCATATATTTCCGCAGTCCTCCAGCAAGGCGGATATCCCTTGCCGGTAAGGATCACCGAAATCGCACCCGGCGAGCGGGAACCCATTGCCGAGTTCATACTTGCCCTCCTGCAACTCGCGGCCGATGGCGCGTTCACCGCCAGCGGACTCATGGAAATCACTTCCCTCCGTGCCGTTCAGGCAGCGCTGGATATCATTGACGATCCAGATGGCCACGCCCGCGTGAACGGATGGATACGAGACACTGGAATTACGCGTGGACTTGGGGAGTCTGGCACATGGACATTCGGGAGGGACCGGCTCATCGCCGGACATTGGTTCGGTGCATCCCGGGCAGCGATGTATCCAGACGGCTCGTTTGTTCTACCAGTCGCAGGCGCACTCGACGGATCTCCGGAGCTGAATGAATGCTGGATCTGCTGGCACGCCGAATTGGAATCGACTCTGCAGGAGTGGCTCACACCTACGTCTCCCACGCAGTGGGGTGAACGCATTGGACACGTCTGTGATGTGCTTCTCACCGGGCAGGACGACGATCCCCGGATGGCAATGCAGGATGTCATTCAATTTCTCGCGACGGTCGAAGTCACCGAGACACTCGATGCCGCATCAATTTCCGACTGGATGGAAGTTCAACTGAACGAGCGTGGACAGCGAACCATGGTCTCCGGAAAGATCACGATGGGCCGCTTCAAACAACTCCAGAATCTGCCGTGTCGGGTCCTTGCCATGGTGGGAATGGAGGAGGGTGAGTTCCCCTCCCGCAACCGTGCTCCGAGCTGGGACCTCCTGCGAATGGACCCGCGTGTGTGGGACCGCAGTCCGCGTATTGACGACCGCCAGATCTTTCTCGACGCGATACTGACGCCCACAGACCGCCTCATCATCACCGCATCAAACCACAGCGTTCGCAACGGCAAAGAGGGTCCTCTCTCGCCGTGCGTGGAGGAACTTTTGCGCGTGGCTCACGGCATGGGCGTCCCTACTGCTGATTTGGTCGTGAACCAACGCTTGCAGCCGTTCGCTCAGGGGTATTTTGACGGATTGTCAACCTTGCCTCCATCGTTTGACCCAGAAAATGCGGCTACAGCGATAACATTTTTATCACCGATCAAGGATGATGGAATTCCGTTTTACGAACACGAATCGACTGCATCAGCGGGCATCGAAGGCCCACAGGAAATCTCACTGGGGGATTTAATAGGATTCTGGGTGGATCCCGCAAAAGGATTTCTCCAAGCACAAGGCATCACTATCGCTCGTGATGAGGTCGATAGCCGTTCGTTGGATCGCTCGCCATTGCTTCTTGGGGGCCGGGAATCCTGGCAAGTAAAACAAGCGATCCTCACGGAAACCGTGGAGGGCGACGAAGACCTGGATGAAGTGCGTGACCAAATGCGTGCCAACCGGCAGTTACCGCGCGGAAGCCTGGGCACTGCCGTTTGGACTTCCCAACGCGCACTCAGCGAGCCGACGGGACGGGCTGCGCGGCGCCTGATGGGACCGCGCATCTCCGCGGAAGTAAGACTTTCCGATCCCGCACTATGTATCACCGGTTCATTTCTCTGCTCCACCCAAGAGAGCCATCTCCTTGTCTATCGCGCGGGAAAATTGGACCAACCCGGTCATCTCTTGAGGGCATGGATTTCCGCCTGCTTTGCCGCAGCGGCAGGACATCCCTTGCCTGTGTGGATACTGGATGATGAGAATGCAGATGAACCCCGCGAGCGGCAAGCCATCGAAAGCCCCACGGCCATGAACCTCCTACGCGATTTGGTCGCGGGGTATATTCAAGGCAGATGTTGTCCACTGGCCTATGCCCCCGCGACGTCGGCTGAATGCGCAAAGCAGTTGATGAAAACCGGGGACGAAGCGAAAGCAATCGCAGCCTCCCTAACCGCCTGGACTAAAGACGGATCCTACGGCGGAGTCGCAGGAGATGGGCTAAAAGCCGCCGCGCAGCTGGCATGGCGGGATGTCGATCCCTTTGCAGATTCTGCCGCATGGCTTCACTGGGCACGGGCAATAGCCGTCCCCCTGCAACAATGGAGCCAGGAATGACATCCCCGATTACTCCATCAAAGTTCGATTTCGCGGCGTCCGAACTCCTACCAGGACTTTCAGTGATCGAGGCAAGTGCTGGCACAGGCAAGACATACGCCCTTAGCCACCTTGTTCCGCGGTTACTTCTGGATGGGTCGCTTGCAAGTTTAGATCAGATCCTTTTGCTCACGTTCACGAAAGATGCCGCCCGTGAGTTTTCCGGACGTGTCCGCCGGGTGCTGGAAAAATTGGCAACCTCACCCCAACCTGACGAACCCACGACCGATGCCGGCATTGCGGAACTCCGATCCCGATTTGCAGAACCCAAGCATCGTGAAATCATCACGCGTGCCCTGCTCGATATTGACCGTCTTGGCGCATCGACGATCCATTCTTTCTGCCAGCGTATCATCCAAACGGAGGGTCCGCTCTGCGGGTGGCCAGTCGAACCAGAGGTAATTCCAGATTCGGCGGAAATAATCAAGGACGCCATCCACGAACTCTGGGAAGCCCGGATCGCTACTGATGATTATTTATCCTCGATCGCCGCAGAGACCCAATGGAAGGTCTCCGAGGATATCGAATTTGCAAGCGCGATGCTGTCATTCGATGATTACACCACAGATCCTCCCATGGAGCCATTCGATGATGCGCTCAAGGCAACCCAAACGGCCTGCGCAGGTATCAATGCGGCCTCCGTCGCCGAGTTAGAAGCCTTATTGAGCGACGTGACAGCTTGGAATTCAGGAGCTCCGCAGGAATCTGTCCGGAACCACCTGCTCGCCAGCTTGCGATCCGCAGGCGCCGGATATTTCACCGCAGTGCAGCAGTTGTCGACTGCCGCCTCATGGGTTCATGGAAGTAAGGCAAAAAAACACAAGGCTGCAATCGGAGCGCTGGAAGCCGTTCACGCGGCCGCTCGTATCTGCGATCAACTGGTCCATCTGCGCTGGCAATGGAAACTTCACTGCGTTGCACAGGTCCGGCCAGTAGTGGCATCGATGCTGCGCAAAAATCGTCAGGTCACATTTGACGGGCAGATCTCGACCGTGCGCGACGCCTTGGTCTCGCCGGAACATGGCCCGATACTCACCGCCCGGTTGCGCAATCAATACCGTGTCGCACTGATCGACGAATCCCAGGACACGGACCCACGACAGTTCGAGATTTTCAGGCAAGTCTTCTTAAACTCTCCCGGTCATCGCCTCGTCCTCATCGGTGACCCAAAACAGGCGATTTACGGCTTTCGCGGTGCGGATGTGGACACTTATATTCAGGCAAAAAAGGAAGCTCCGGAGAGCACCTTCGTTTTAGATAAAACGTATCGCTCACCGCAACCCCTGGTGAGCGCTGTAAATCTGTTTTTCGGCCGCGGGAATTCGTTTCTCAAAAATGGTCTGTCGTTTTTTCCGACTGTCTCGGGACTAGCTGATGATTCTTACCTCCAATCACCCACCGGCATCAAATCCCGCAGACTCGACGTCTGGGTCGTTCCTCAGGAGGAAGCTGAACTCTATTCCAATAAGGACAAGCGGCGCACGCTCATCGCAGGGACAGTTGCCAGCGAAATTGTCCGAATTCTGAACGCGCAGTCGACTATCGTATCCGAAGGCAATCCTCAAACGTCTCGGGCGGTCCGACCAGGCGATTTTGCGGTCTTGGTGAGCGATCACAATGAAGCCAGTGCCATTCTCGACGCGCTGCGGGCTCGAGGAGTCCCTGCCCTTCAAGCGAAGGCCGCCGATGTTATGACGTCCGATGAGGCCGGGGAGCTGTTGATTATTTTGCGTGCGATCGAAGAACCCCGCCGATCCGGCTCGAGACGTGCCGCCCTAGCCACCCGCCTCATGGGAAAAGACTCACAAACGTTGCGTGATCTCCAGAGCGCAACGGAGGAAGACGACGGTCAAGCGGCCACGTTTCTCCGGTGGCAGGGGACTTTTCACACTCAAGGAATCGCCGCGTTGCTGTCAGAAATCGATCGTTCCGCCGGCATCGTCTTGCGGCTCGCAAAACTCCACGATGGAGAAAGACGAATAACCAATTTGCGCCAGCTCACCGACCTCCTGCAATCAGTCTCAACGGATCTCGGAAATCGTCCAGTCCGCCTCGTGCAATGGTTCGCGCAGGAAATCGCCCGTGCGACCACACGCACCGACATCGAGGAACGTCAGCAACAATTGGAGAGTGATGCGGAGGCGGTTCAAATCGTAACGATGCATGCCGCTAAGGGCTTGGAATACGACCTTGTTTTTTGTCCCTTCCTTTGGTCGGCAAAATCAAAATCCAGAAAGCAATCCTTCATCAAGATCTCCAACCCGGGAGCACCACCAAAGATTGTGAATCCAGCGCTTGCCAGGGATGGAGCTGCGGAAGGGGACTCAATGCAACGACAAGCGCTGGAGGATCGCCTTCGCTTAGCCTACGTGGCTATCACCCGCGCGAGAGTCCATGTCTGGATCCATGCGGGTGATTGCACTGGCGCCACAGGCCCTTCTGCGCTCGACTGGCTTCTTAGGGCGGACAACTCCGTCATTTTTGAAACATGGCTCGCAGCCGCAGCCGGTCCGGACCGGGAATCAAGACACACCGAGGGACTTGCTAATATCGCCTCAGCTGATTCCGACAACGTCATTGGCTACTCGGGTCCTCCGGATATTTCCGGGGAAAGATGGTCTCCGCCGATCGCCGCCGCGCTTGCCATGTTAAGTCCTGCACCCGGACCTGCCATCCCGTCCGTCTGGGGCATCACTTCCTTCTCGGCCCTCACTCGGGAAAAATCCCGGCATGCCGAGATGCCGCAGAGTCGAATACAAACATTTCAAGATGATGCACGCCTAACCACGCAACCCATCCGATCAGCCAATGCATTCGCTTCCGCTCCAGGAGGAGCACGAATGGGAACTGCCATTCACGATTGGATCGAGTCCTGGGATTTCAGCGAACCCGACCTTGGCAAATTACGCAGCCATCTGGACCAATATCAATTACCCCCTATGAGTGGCTCGGGCGACTCGCTCCCGAGCGCAGTTTCAAAAATGCTCATGGATTTAGGTGCCACGCGATTGCCAGAGCTTGGCACCACGGTTGCAGTGGCGTGCAATTCGCCAGCTGCCTCGGAGTGGCATTTCCATCTACCGATTGCGGGATCGCTACACCCGCAGGCGCTCGCCTCGGCGTTTGATAACTTCGGGATTGGTGCCACTCGGGACTATGCGGCGCAGCTCGCAGCCCTCTCCGTTTCCGAGCTTCAAGGATACCTGCAAGGGTTTTTAGACCGCCTGGCAATCCACGATAACCAGTGGGGAGTCATTGACTGGAAAACCAATCGTCTTGGCGATTCGGCAGATGCCTATGATCAAGATGCACTCATGCATTGCGCGCGGCAAAGTCATTACCTCCTTCAGGCGCACCTCTACCTCGTGGCATTGCGCCGCTACCTTGGTCAAGGCGCATCAATCGCCGGTGCATGGTTGATTTTTCTCCGTGGAGTCGAGCCGCAGTCGTCACGCGGTGTGCTCTCGATCTGCCCTCCTGCAAAACTCCTCAATGCGCTGGACGCCCTTTTTTCTCACCGATGAATTCATCTCCTCATCTCGAATGGCTCGTTCGGAATTGGCAATTGCCTGCTTCCGGTTCCGCAGCCATGGCCGTCGTTGAGCTGTTGGACGCCGAGCGCAACGGCAGCACTGCATGGGAATTGAAAGCAAACGACCTCAATTGGGGCGGAGCTGCAGCCTCCAGTGAGGATCAACGACGCCTCCCACTTGCAATCATTGCCCACAACGCACGCCACTACCTTCAATCGCGCCATTTGTTTGAAGCCGAGCAAATGGTCGGGCAACGATTGACCGCAATGGCAACATACCCGCGCTTGGCCTGCATCGATCGGGCAAAGATGTCCGTCCTTTTCCCCGGTGCTCAGCCGACAGATGCCCAGGCTGCGGCAGCCCGTGTGGCAAATGAACACCGTCTGGCAATCATCACCGGTGGCCCGGGAACAGGAAAAACCTACACCCTGGCGCGGATTCTAGCATTGCTGCTCGAATCCGGAATCGTTCCAGAAAATATCCGCCTCGCAGCATCGACGGGAAAGGCTGCAGAGCGAATGAAACAAGCAGTCTCGGATTCCGTCGGCGCGCTACCCGAAAGTTTTGCTCGCCATACATCCGCGCTAAGGGGAGTCGCTGCCGCGAGCACAACGTTCCATTCGCTACTGAAGTTTAATCCCGATTCCGGACGTTGCCGCTACGACGCGAATCACCCGCTTCGATGTGAAGTCCTCATCGCTGACGAGTGCTCGATGATCGACATCACGTTATGGCGTGCTTTGCTCCTCGCACTAACGTCCGATGCGCGATTAATTTTGATCGGTGACCCTAATCAGCTAGAAAGCGTCGGACAGGGCGATGTTTTTGGTGAGCTCGCACGCGTGGCCGCGAAACCGGACTCCGTTTTGCACCCATCGCATGTGCACCTCACCGAAGCACGCCGATTCAGGGATAGACCTGCGATTATCACTTTCGCGGAGGCTCTCCAGAACGGGGACTCCGACTCCGCCGTGCGGCTGCTGGAAGCCGCAGATGGACAGGCGGGCTTGGCATGGATGCCATCGACTGCCGCCGTGTGGTCGTATCAGAGCCTTCCGGGGAAAGTCCAGCAGGCGCTGGATTGCGTGGCCTTCGCGGAAACTCCCGCTGCTGCGCGGGAAGCAATGAACCGGATCTGTATCCTCACGGCCCAGCGGCAATATTTTGTCGGGGCGTTGGCCATTAGCGCAGCAATGGAAGAGCACTTTTTCAACGGAACCCGACGAGCCATCAACCAACCCATCATTATCAATCGGAATGACCCGGAAACCGGTCTTCGAAATGGGACGCTTGGTGTGATCCACACAGATTTTGAAGGACGCCGCCTCGCTTGGTGTTACGATTCTCATGGAAAATTGCAGTCGTTTGCCCTGGCCCGTCTTCCAGATTTTAGTCCGGCGTGGGCGATCACAGTCCACCGCTCGCAAGGGAGCGAGTATGACGAGGTCGTCGTGATGCTGCCCCGCGAAGAAAGTCCACTTGCAACAAGGGAGTTGCTCTACACAGCGATCACCCGCGCAAAGTCCAATGTCACGATTGTCGGAAGTCTTGACACCGTGAGGAAAGCAGTCAGCACGCCGTCAGGCCGGACGACTCTTCTGGCGAAGTTTCTCTGAAAATCTGCTACCGCCACGCACGCGGACCACGCCCTGTCTCTTTACGGATCACTTTGTTGAAATGCTGTAAATCTGGTAGGCCGACCGAGCACGCGATCGCCTTTACCGGAAGGTCTGAATGCAAAAGCAAATCCAACGCCCGGTTGATACGGCACTTACGCAGATAGGCCACCGGTGAAAGCTTGAGGCGCCGGCGAAATACCCGAGTCAACGTATTGCTCGATATGCCGATGTCTCGCGCGATTTCGGCAATTCGTAGAGGCCCCGCGATCCCGGCCTCGATTCGACGAATCCCGGCCTCAATGACTTGCTCATCGCTTGAGACCATGTCTGGCTGACGCTTCAGTGTATCCAGTCCCAGCAATACATCCCAAAGCCTCGCGTCCGCCCGGCGAGGATCTGTGTCACGAAAATAGAGTGCAGCTTCGAGGTGATTCCGTAGCGCGTCAACACGTGGCTCGGGCAACCAGAACTGCGGCGTGACCGCTCCTCTGCTCTTCACGCGAAAATGTGCATACAAGTGCTTCGAAATCCCCTCGTATTCGAAGACCACATTTTCGTTTGCTGGAGCGATGGAAGCACTCCCGGGCTCAATCACAAACTCTGAGTCTCCAATTCGAAGCCTACCGCGGTAGTCATAAAAGTGAAGCATCCAATAATCTGGAAGAAGAAAGCCCTCCCGAATCACGGACTGCCCATGCACGGCGCGAGACAGTGTGATCAGGTCCGGGGGGCTACTCAGGATCTTAGTAAAATTACACGACTTCCTGTCCATGGTGAAAAAATACCAGTAACGACACAAATCGACAACCAAAGATCCTTGGTGTCGTGCACCATGCCTGCTCATAGTGGGCAGATGCAATCCCCGCTTCGTTTCCGTCAGATCCACCTCGATTTCCACACCTCGGGTGCCATTGACGGCATCGGCTCCCGATTCAATAAAAAGCGCTATCAAGAAGCACTGAAGCGTGCGGAGGTGAACAGCGTGACGACATTTGCGCTGTGCCACCATGGCTGGAGTTATTACGACACCCAGGTCGGCCAACGCCATCCGCATCTGAGTTTCGATCTGCTGCGGGCTCAGTTCGACGCATGCAAGGAGTTGGATATTAATGTCCCGATTTACCTCACAGCGGGCGTAAACAACGTGGCTGCAGACGAAAACCCTGGATGGCGCGAAATTGATCCTGAAGGACGATTCAGCGGATGGTCAAAATCCAATCTCGAGGCAGGCTTCAAAATGCTCAGCTTTCACTCCCCGTATCTACAGACGTTATGCGATCAAACGCGTGAGGTCGTTACTCTCTTCCCAGATGCGGACGGGATCTTTTTTGACATCATCAATCAGTCCGAAGACTGCTCCGTCTGGGCTCTGCGCCATATGCAGGAGCACGGCCTTGACCCGACAAAAAAAGAAGATCGGCTACAAAGCCGCATGGATGCATTGATGAAGTATTACACCGAGAGCACCGCAGCGGTGCGCGATCTCCAACCGGAAATGCCGGTATTCCACAACGCAGGACACGTGACGCCAGGCTTCCGCGAGATCCTTCCGTTTTTCAGTCATTTGGAACTCGAAAGCCTGCCGACGGGAGGATGGGGATACGATCACTTTCCTGTTGCGGCAAAACACGCTGCGAAACTCGGAATGGACTTCCTGGGAATGACGGGAAAATTTCATTCTTCGTGGGGAGAATTCGGCGGATACAAGCATCCGAACGCGCTGAAATACGAATGCTGCGCCATGCTCGCGTATGGTGCGCGATGCAGCGTGGGTGACCAGTTACATCCTACCGGAGAAATCGATGACTCCACCTACGAGATCATCGGTGAAGCGTATCGGGAGGTCGCGCGCAAAGAACGTTTTGTTGTCGGTGCAGCGAACATTGCTGATGTGGGATTGCTGTCCAGTCAGGCCGTGCGCGGAGCGGACGCCTACCGGCAAAACGAGCGGGAATTGCCGTCCGATATTGGTGCCGCCAGGGTCTTGCTCGAAGAGCATGTGTTATTCGATATTCTGGATCCACAGATGGACATCTCAGCGTATAAAATGTTGGTGCTTCCGGATGATCTTGCCGTGGATGCCGCTCTTGAGACCCGTCTGAAAGCCTATCTTGAGCAGGGAGGAAAACTTTTTCTCACCAGCGACAGCGGAATTATTCCCGACCGCGGAATGATCTTTGACATCGGTGCTGAGGTGGGTGGGCACTCCGAGTTTCAGCCGGATTATTGGTTACCGAAGGAAGGATTGCGGGCGGACTTCGTGAATCGGCCAATGGTCATGTACGGCCGCAGTCGGCGACTCCAAGTTACCGATGGCGAATCTCTCGGCGAGGTTTACGATCCCTATTTTAATCGCACATGGGATCACTTTTGCAGTCACCAGCACACGCCACCGCGCCCGGATGCGTCGGGTTTTGCCGCGGGCGTGCGCAAGGGAGGAATCCTCTACCTGGCGCATCCTGTTTTTACGATTTACCGAAGTCATGGTCAGGTCGCGCTCCGTCAAACCATCGGACGGCATTTGGATCTCCTCCTGGGCGACGATAGCTCGCTTCAAATCGAAGGATTCCCCTCGACCGCACGAGTGACGCTCACCCACCAAGCGGCGGACCAGCGTTTCGTGCTGCATTTGTTAAATGGCGTCACGATCAACCGCGGCGGTGCGGCAGCATCTGAAGTCATTGAAGATGTCCGGCCGATACACGACATACACGTCCGCGTGCGGGTGCCTGAGCGCGTGACCGCCGTGACCGCCCAGCCGGAGGGCCAGGAGATTTCATTTTCGCAGGATGGAGATTTCATTGAGTTCGGAGTGGATCGGCTCCTGCACCACCAGATGGTGGTCATCTCGTATTAAGCGCTGCTTGGCGAGAACGTTGCCTCCCCTCACCCGCCCGATGCGTTTCTCTTGCAATGCGACGTATCGGGACGACATATTCCTGTGTTCTCATGCAAAACCTGATCGCCCTGCTCCAACACAATCCTCTCATGCCCCGCGCAGACCTGGCGCGACTGCTCGCATTACCCGAAGCTGAGGTAAATGCGAAGATTGCAGAACTTGAGAACGACGGCGTGATTCTCGGTTACCAGACGGTTATCAATCGCGAGAAGTGGAACCCGGACACAGTGACTGCGGTGATTGAAGTCAAAATCACTCCCGAGCGTGAAGGCGGGTTTGATCGTATCGCCTCGCGGATCTCAAAGTTTGACGAGGTCCAGAGCTGCTACCTGATGAGTGGTGGTTACGATTTGCTGGTGCTTGTTGAGGCCGAAAATCTCCGGCAGGTCGCAGCATTCGTATCCGAAAAACTCAGCACGATTGAATCAGTGGTATCGACGGCTACAAGATTCCGGCTCAAGACCTACAAGGAAAACGGCGCATTTCACCACATCGAGACGACTGCGGAACGTTTGTCGGTTTCGCCGTGAGCATTCCGATTGCCGACCATATCCGCGACATCCCAAAATCCGGGATCCGCGACTTTTTCGAGATCGTGCAGTCGATGCAGGATGTCATCTCGCTGGGAATCGGAGAGCCTGATTTTGTCACTCCCTGGCATATTCGTGAGGCGGCAAGCTATTCGCTGGAAAAAGGTCGTACCGGCTACACATCCAACCTCGGACTTCCCCGTCTGCGCCGATCGATCTCGGACTATGTGGCGGGAGTTACGGGCGTGCGCTATGAGCCGCTCACCGAGGTCCTTGTGTCCGTGGGCGTTTCCGAGGCTATCGATACGGCGCTGCGTGCCATTTTGAATCCCGGCGACGAGGTTCTTTACCACGAGCCCTGCTATGTGAGCTACAGTCCCAGCATTGCACTAGCCCACGGGGTGGCTACCGGCATTCGCACCCACGCGGTCGATGGATTCAAGCTGCTTCCCGGCGCCTTAGATGCTGCGGTTGGTCCTAAAACGAAGGCGCTATTGCTAAATTTCCCGACCAATCCCACTGGTGCGACACTCACCCGCGAGGAGGCCGAAGCGCTGGCAGAAGTTTGTCTGCGGCGAAATCTAGTGCTGCTCACGGATGAAATTTACAGCGAGTTGACCTACGACGACCGCACCCACTTCAGCCCGCTATCCGTGCCGGGAATGAAAGAACGCACGATCTTCCTGAACGGGATGTCGAAAGCATATGCAATGACCGGATTTCGTATCGGCTACGCGTGCGGACCTGCGCCGTTGATCGAGGCGATGATGAAAATCCACCAGTATTCGATTCTCTGCGCTACAACGACCAGCCAGGATGCGGCGATCGAAGCGCTCGAGCGGGGCGACACGAGTGTGCGGCGGATGAAGCGGGAATACGAACTGCGAAGGAATTTCATTACTTCTGCACTGAACGACATGGGGCTTTCGTGTCGGATTCCTCAAGGAGCATTTTACGCATTCCCAGACATCCGGTCCACGGGCCTCACGAGCACGGAATTTTCTCACCGGCTTCTGCGCGAGGAATCTGTGGCAGTCGTCCCAGGCTGTGCGTTTGGGGAAGGTGGCGAGGGATTTGTGCGATGCAGCTTCGCCACGGGACTCGACCAGATCAAAACTGCGATGGCTCGGATGGCTGTATTCTGTTCCAGACTTCACTCGGTGTGAGTCGATGAGCATTGCAGAGGCGGGTTGGCTTTTTGTAGCCGCGTTGTTGGCTGGCGCAATGAATGCCGTGGCGGGCGGCGGCACCGTGCTAACATTTCCTGCACTCATCTTCTTCGGAATGCCTGCCATCCAAGCAAATGCCACGAGCACACTCGCATTACTTGTAGGGATCTGTGGGAGCGTAACCGGCTATCGCCGACAGATCGTGCAAGTCCGTGGGCTGATCTGGCGTTTTGCGGGTGTGAGTGTGCTCGGCGGGTTACTGGGAGCCATGCTGCTGACGTGGACGAGTGAAGAAGTATTCTCGAATTTGGTGCCATATCTCCTGCTGTTTGCGACCTTGTGCTTCCTCGGACACGGGATCGTCCGGCGCTGGCTGCGACAGAGCGAGAAATCCGCAAGCGATGTGCAATGGGGATCCGGCGTGTGGCTGGCGATTGGGCTCCAATTTTTCGTCGCAGTGTACGGCGGATATTTTGGAGCGGGCATCGGGATTCTTATGCTCGCAGCCCTAGGGATCATGGGGATGGGAGACATCCATGAAATGAATGCACTCAAAACCGTGCTCGGCGCGCTCATCAATATTGTGGCCACAGGATACTTCATGATGGCAGATCTGATCGTGTGGCCACAGGCAGCCGTCATGACCGTCGGCGCGACGCTCGGCTACTACGCAGCCGCTCGAGTTGCGCTGAAAATCCCCCAAGCCGTTGTGCGTGTAATCGCGGCTGCCATTGGGTTGGGAATTTCCGTCCTGATGTTCTGGCGGCAGATGGCCGGGGGATAGTGGAGCGTTCGTGAAACTCCGGCTGCGAGCTTAACTCAGCGCCTTGTTCACGGCATCGAGAAC
>JBDNGG010000331.1:0-1943 GCA_041689405.1 Terrimicrobiaceae bacterium
CTGTCGGTAGGTTCTGGCGCGACGTTCACCAATAACTCCACGAATGCGGCATTCACTAAAAGCCTGACGCTTGCCGAGGGAGCTATTATCCGCGGAACGAACGGCTTCACACCCACCTCGATTTCGCTGACCGGCGATCTGAGCGGGGCATTGTTTACAACGTTTGCGCTTGGAACCACGTCCCTGACAAAGGCCGGGGCTTTTGATCTGACGCTTTCGAACATCAACGTCGGAACCTACAGCGTATTTTCCGGGAGTAGCATTGGCGGCACTTTCGGCACGCTCGTGGTCAACGGGACCGGTTTATCGGACATAGGATCGGGGAACTTTAGCGGGTCTGTCGGTGGCTTTGGTTATACGTTTACGAATGCGACCAATCAATTGTCTGTCATCCCGGAGCCGAGGGCCTGGGCTTTGATGGCAGTGGGACTATTCGCACTTATCGTAATGCGTCGCCGCAGGATAGCGCAGAGCTAGTCAAGAGCGGTGACTTGCTCCCCCCCATACACCATTTGTTGTGCAGGGGGCGGGCGCAGACTGAGCGCTTCATCGGAGATTACCAGGCGTCTCAGCGAGGAGTAGATCGAATCCGTTCTGCCGTCCGGATGCGCTTTGATGGTTCTCCGTTGCCCCGACTCGCGCGTAGGCACGGGTTGTCCATGCCCAATTGGCGTCGCCTTGCCGGTAAATGACCGATTTGCGGGGCGCGAGAAGCCCGACAGCTTGGGGGATATCCATGACACCGAGGATGCCGATGACGGCACAGCGGTCCTCAAACGAGCCGGGAAGATCCTCCAGTAAGACGCCGGCGATGGTTTCGTCCAAAACGGCCGCGAGCAGTGAGGCGACTGCAGTTTCACCCTTGCCGTGCAACATGATCCGGCTGCCAGAGTGCTCGGGCAGGGATCGGATGTAATGGATCGCACAGACGATGTCCTGAAGATACATCGTGACCGGGGTCGTGCCGAGCCAAGTCATGGCTTTCGCCATCATGCCGCCGAAATCAAACTCGCCTCCGGCAGGGAGCGACGGACTCTGGACGCCGGGGTAATTCCATCCGCTGAGACGGGGTTCGAAGAGAGCGGCAGCGGTGTCGCCCCGCTCCATCAGGCCGGCCGTGGCGTAACGCAGATCCTGAATTCCCTGTCCACCGGTGGCGGTCGAAAGAACAACCGTGCCGTTGAAGCGGGTCGGCTCCTCGAGGTGAAGAAAAACGTCGATTCCAGCGATGGTGCCGCGATGCCAAGAGGTCGTCGTTGCAGCGAGTTTCCAGTTGGCATCCGGTTCCAGCGCGCACGTGGGCTGTGGTGGCAAGAGTGCTTGCAGACGGTCGGCGGCATCGCAGCGAATCGCGGGCCAGTCGGATTCCGATTTCGGGAGGCGAATCGACCCTGGTGGGCGGGAAATCCGGGGTTGCAGCGCGAGGTAGTTTGGCTGTGGCGGAGTGCCTTCGAAGACGGATGTGATGGACTCGGCGACCTCGCGCTCGCCACGAGAGAGGATGGGATGAACTTGACCGGAGACGTGCTGATCGAACCATTGCTGGGTGGCCGCGTCGAAATCCGGGTGATCTCCGTGCGGGCAGTCCGCGATGACGACCTTCCAGCAATCTTCTGATCCATGGAGCTTCCAAATTTTTCGTGCTCGCTCGGCAATGGCAATGGATTCGTCGAGATGAAAGATCCGGTCGTGACGACCGAAGCCGAACAATGCCGCGCGTGGTGCGATTAGCGCCGCGATGTCGCTGGAATCGCGTTGGTGAACATTGAGCGGAAACATGCAATCGCAGTGTGCGGGAAGATGTCGATTCGTGATGGAATCACGAGGCGAGGTGATCCCGCAAAGGGTGGAGACCGCACGGATTCGATCATCGAGCGCTGCGACAAAGAAGCTCATTGCGCCGCCGCCGGATACTCCGGTCATCCCGATGCGGGCCGGGTCCA
>JBDNGG010000332.1:0-4515 GCA_041689405.1 Terrimicrobiaceae bacterium
AGTTTGGTTGAATCCGTGGTTTTCATAAATCCATCCCTCCACCGTTGCAAGTCCACGCTGGCCTCGCTGCCAAGGATCCGTTCAGCTAGTTCGTCACCAGTCATTTCTAGGGAAAAGAATGCGACGGGGATTTGCGATTTAGCAAAGGCAAGAGATAGCTGCATTCCGATTACTGTTTTACCCATGCTGGGGCGTCCGGCAATAATCCATAGCTGCCCGGGCTTGCAACCGCTAGTCATGCGGTCCAAGTCGAGAAGTCCAGTGGAAAATCCGGTGGTGGCACCTTTGAGCTTCACGGCGTTCTCCAGACTTGTGACCGCATTTTTTAGGTGCGTGCGAAGGTGCGTTAGAGCTTGATCTGCTTTGCTGGCTAAGCGCAACCGCAGCAGGGTGCCCTCCACCTCATTCATCAGCGATTCGACATCATCGGTGGCGGCGGTGGATTCGTAAGCTTTTGCAATAAGCGCGTTTAGCTCCTGTATGATTTGCCGTTTTTGCCATGCTTCGAGGACGAGCAAACGGTAGTATTCCCAATTTCCCGCAGATGGCAGGAAAGTGAACAGCTCGCTGATGGCGGCTGCTTGATCGGTGATGATTGCGCCGTTTTCCTGCCTTGCTCCCTCGGTGCATACGGCAATAAAATCAATCACCTTGCCCGTGTTCCGCAGCGTCATTATGGCTTCGTAAACGGCACCGTGCAGCGGGTGCCACCAGGCCTGCGGATCGAGGTTCCCGCACTGGTCGATGATTGTCGGGTCCAGCAGAAACGAGCACAGCAGGCCCCGCTCGGCGTCTTCGTTGAATGGCATGGATCGTGTGCTCATGGCTGTGTGGTTTCAGTGTGATTTGCGGAAAATTCGATATCGGATTCCAAAAACGCCAGAATTTCGTTGCGAAGCTCCCAAGTGAGGCTGTGCCATTGGGCAGAGGGTAAAAACTCGTTGTAACCCATTTTTTGAGCGGCATTGCGCCATTGTGTTGGCTCGTCATCGGTTGGTTTTGCGGCTGGCTGGATCCGCGCACCGCTTTTTTTTGCCCAGTCACGGGCTCTTGAGATTTCGCAGGACCAGTTGTTGAGCATCGATGCCAAATCTTTTCGGCGGTAAGTGCTTGCGTCCCCGGAGCTTTGGCTGTATGCCCATTCCAGCATTTGCCAATCGTCGTCGCTTGTGTCGGTCACGGCAGCACGGGTCTCCTTTTTTTGCCAAGCTCGGGTTTGGGAGGAATCGAGGGGGGTCGTTGCTCGCATCCGGAAAAGCTCCTTGGCTCGGGTCAGGAGTTGGTCGCCGGGATCGGAGGACGGCGGTGGCGAAAGCAGGGCGGAATTGGAAGCGGAATCCGGGGCTGGAATCTGCTCCTCAATCTCTTCCGTCCCCCTGGGGACTTTAGGGGTATCTGTATCTGTATCTGTATCTGTATCTGTATCTAGTTTAAGGGTAGAGTTAAGGGTCGGGTTAAGGGTCGGGTTAAGGGTTGGGGTTAAGGGTTTCGGGGCGATTATCATCGGGTTTCCGCCTTTTTTTCCGTTCTCAGAGGCTTGTTTTGATGAGGCCAAATCCCGCACCATGCGCTTGCTGTAAATCACTCCCTCTTCGTTAGTTGCGCTCACTCCTGCTTCGCACAATTCCCGCAACAAATTCTCGATTTCGGTAGCCCTTCCACCGGTCAGCCTGGAGAGCTGCAAGGGGGTCGGTGAGTTGCCTTGAATGATGAGGAAACCTTGACGTTCTCCGCACCACATTAGAGACAAAAGGTCCATCCAAAGTCCTTTTGCTGCGTAGGAAACGAGTCGGAGGGCGGGATCTGTGAGCCAATCCTGCCAGTAAAATTTCGAATAAAAGCGTGTTCCGCGTGCCATAATTTGATGTCTCAGAGGTTAAAGAAATGGGTCGAGATACGGCACTTGGATACCGTGGATTCCGTCAGTGCGTGGGAGGCCATAGCGGCCTAAAATGACTTCGCAACGCCGGACAGTCTCGCGAGCGATCCTGCAATTTTGCACATGGCTTTCGTCGTCTTTTTTGTTCAATAGTCTCCGGACCGTTTTCACAGCTTCTCCTAGCGCGGCAATCAATACTATTTGCGCGACTAGGTTGGTTGGCTCCGGGCATATCTTTTCACCGCGGTCTAGCGCGATGGAAGCGGCAAATTCAGCTGCATATTCAGCGGCATATTTAGTGTATGTATCGGCTTCGCTCATAGCTGACATAGTTGGGTGAGAGGTTTTTCCATATTCCCGCGTTGACCTTGGATTCGCAGCATGGTCTCGATTGCTTCAATCTCACCTTCTGAGAGGTCGCTAGGATCAATATCAGCGTCCAGGGCTTCGCACATGGCATCCCTGACGGCGATGTTCCCCACACGAGCTAATAGAAGCACAAGCGCATTACATGGTGAATATCGGACATTAGCCCAGTCGAAGAACGACGTGCACGAAGGGTTTTTTCTGCGGCCTCCGATTAACATGGCTGGCCCTCGGTGAAGTTGTCTGGTTTTGGTTTCATAGGTGGTTTTGAGTGTTTGGGTTTGTGGTAGAAATCTCGGTGATCGATCACCAGACGTGCGGCACTTCTGCTTCGTCTTTTTTGGCGGGTGGAGAAGTTTGCTCGTCGGCGTTTTTTTCGACGGGCGTGTAGGCTAGTGAAATCCACTTAGATACTTCCCCCGCTTCGTTTTCTTCGGTGCGGGTCCATCCACTGATCCAGTAGCGCACACCGTCAATCATGCAGCTACCGCGTGCGGTGGGGTGTCTGCCTGTTTTGCGATCCTCGATGGGAATCGGCTTTAGTGATCCAGTCATGTCTTTCATATTACTCCTTTGCGTCGTGGTGTTTTTCCGCAGTAATCAAACACGCAAGGCGTGATTTCGCGGCAGTCGGTCAACTTCATCCCGGGAACGAATGCGTCCCCGCGTTTCACTCGCAGCGTGATAATCTCCACAGCTTGCAACGAGCGCACTTCCTCCGGAGTGCGGACACAAAGCAGGATGCGCGGATTCGGCACCTTTTTCCGCACGTAGAGCGTTTGCAACACTGGCTTGAGCGCAAGCCCAGCGGCTTCTTTTTTTGGCAAATTTGCAATTGCGGCCACGGTGGAAGGACTGAATACAATTTGCCCCCCGGTTTTTTTCGCAAAATCTGATCCCTCGGTGAGAGTTTCTCGGGCGATACGCAGCGCTGCCCGGGAGATCCCCAGCGTCTCGGCGACTTCGGACTCCGGAATCCAATTTCTAATGTCTAAAATTCTGTCTGTCATAATGAATCCTTCTGTTTGGCGGGCGTTGAAATTTCTTGATCCCCCCCCCCCCTATCCTGATCCGGAGCGCAGGCACTGGGGGGCATATCAGCGGGGGAGGGGGGATATAAAACGGGATACTCGGCAGGAGTCACACTGTCAACTGATGGTGAAACAGTTGATTGGCAATCAATGCTGGTCGGTTTGCACGGCTCGGCATCAGGGGTCACGATCCGGGTGCAGTCGGCGGCAGAATCGGCGGGCGGCACTGCGATTTCGGTCCGTGTCTTGTAATCCATTGCAGCGGGTGACACGCTGGCAGTGATGTCGATCGCGGTCGCTGGCTTGGCACTCATTAGCCAATCCTCTAGCTCGTCCTTGTCCGATGCTTTGCCTTGCTCGATTCGAGCGGTCGCGGCCCCGGTGAGAAGCTGTCCCTTATCTACCAATGTGGAGAGCGCGAACGCTTTCTCACCTGGCTTGAGTCGGTCGGCGAGAACATCTTCCTCAATAGTATCGACCAGCAGGGCGGCGAGGTTGAGCGCACGTTTGCCGATACTTAGGCGAAGTGTGTCGATAGTTTGTCCCTCTCGCTCTGCAACGGCGCGGACAGAATAGTGGTGAACTTTGCACACTCGTTTGATGTGCCGGATCGATGCAGCCTGGGCGAGTAGTCGCACAATCTCGTGGTAAATCTCCGGGCGGTGCGAAAATAGCTCTTCGGCGGTGTATTGCCCACGGCGTGCTGCGTGTCCGATATACTCCGCTCCCATTTCCTCCAGCGAAAAGAGGCCGGGTTGCGCGGCAGCGCGATCAATGAGCGATGCAGGCAGGGCAGGGGATGCGCTGGCGGCTGGCGGTTGCGGTGCAGCGGCATCCGTGGGTGACATAGCGGATTCCATGATCGCGCGTTCGGCTGCGTTCAAGGTTCCGCCTGCTTTGACCTTGGAGACGATGTTTTTCGCGTTGGCTTCGAGCACGCGGGCGGCAATCTCCGAATTGAGGTTTGCAGGATTACCCATCGATAACCTCCTGCATCCATTCGCGGTGCCAGTTGAGCAGGGCCTCATCGTTCCAGATGGCAAATTGCTCGATATTGTCGGAGCTTCGCAAATTCGCGGATCCTTCTATCACCAAAAAAGAGGGCGACGATGCGATCAGGATAACTTTGGCGTGATTTCGGGCGACTTTGATCCGGTCTCCGAGAATGTGCATTACCTCGCGAAAAGTGCCCGTCCGGTCCACGCGAGAAAAATAGTGCGATACCAGCACCATCAGTCG
>JBDNGG010000333.1:0-3128 GCA_041689405.1 Terrimicrobiaceae bacterium
ATCATGGTGCTCATGGTCGTGATCGGCCAAAGCGATCAGGAGGTTGGCGTCGAAAAGAACCATAAAATTCAGCAACCCTCGTTTTCCAGCATCTGATAGACCATATCGGAAGTCACTATGACTCCTCGGTGCTTCAAGCGCGGGATATCGTTCGGGCTTCGCTCGATGAGAGCGCAGTTATCGGTGGTTTTGGAGGATGGAGGGTGAAGCTCTCGGCTCAACGCGGAGATAATTAAGTCCTTGAGGCTCGACCGGCGACGGGCTGCCGCTGTCTTAGCCTCAATAAAGAGGTGGTCGGGAAGCTCTATTGTTGTCTTCATGCGGGAAACAATATGGCTTTATGGGTGGCTGTCAATGTGAGCTTTTAACAATGTTCTCTGCCTCGTTGTAGCAGTGAGGTGAGCTAGATTTGTGGACCAGCGCCTTTTAAGAAAAGTCCAAATGATTCATAAACCCTGACACCTGCAATACTGAGTTAAAATCCCAAAAAAAGGGTCAGTTCTGAAATATTGACATTACGGCATTTTGAATGGAAAAAGGGGTTGAACGAAATGTCAACATAGGAAAACTGCCCCCTTTGCTAACCCCTTTTATTGATACTGGTTTCCCATCAGCACATAACTGTGAGCCCGCCAACCCGTCCGCTCGCAAGGCTGCCACAATGTCTTTAGGAAAAGACGACGATCCTCGTTGGCGAGGGAAATCGCCTCCAGCCGATCCCCCCATTCATCACATGATAAAGGCTCTTTGCTGTTTTCGGTGGGTGAGCATGTTCAGGTAAGATCCGAAGGGTCCATGAGGAAATTAGCCGGTGGTGCAAACCCTGAGCTTTTTACACAACTTTTTGGGCATAATAGTGAAGGACGCTTAACGCAAAGGGAGGGGGAAACAACAGGGCGGTTTGAGAACTCGCTGCCCGACTCGCTTGTGGGGGGACAATGAGCGCGCCGGGCATGAGCGGGATTTTGCGCTGTTTGCCGCCGGGTTGACTTCCGACGAGGCGAACCCGTTTTTTTTCTACCATGAAGAGCATGAAGGACATGAAGGGGGAGATGGCTGAGGAAGATTTTTCCTGCATCTTCATGCGCTTCATGTCCTTCATGGTTTTAATTCTTTTCTCCTCGGTCCCCCCAATAACAAGACAGAGAAGAAAATGCAGGAAGAAGAGTTTTGTTTGGAAGGTTTAAAGAAAACGCAGGAAGAACAATATCCGGTTTTCAAACCGCCGCTCACATTAGCATCTGGTTTTTGGAACCAAGGATCATGCGCCAGTCACTGCATCTGCGTGGCGTGGCGATTTGCATGCTTTCATGGGCGGTAATGTGCGCACCCTTGGTGGCGTGCCGGAGGCCGTGGGTGGTGTTTCCGACCATGTGCATTTGAGGGTGGGACTACGAGCCACGCATTGCCTCTCCGATGTAGTGCGCGAATTGAAGTCCGTTTCCTCACGATGGGTCCATGAGACCCCCGGCTTCGGTCGTTTTGCGTGGCAGGAAGGTTACGGAGCATTCCCTGCGAGTCAGCCGCAGAGGGTTACTCTCCGGCGTTATATTGAAAACCAGGAGGAGCACCATCGTAAACGCACGTTTCGCGAGGAATATCTGGAACTCCTCCAGCGACACGGAGTGGAGTTCGATAGTCGGTATGTGTTTTGATCCGTCGCCCCTGCCGGGGCTGATGTCATCATCGGTCGATATTCCGGTGGCTAGTATCACCGGCTAATTTCCGCAAGCCCTCTGGGCTGACAGAGTCGCTACCCACTTGAAACAGCGAAGAACCATGATAAATCGCTCCTTCAAATTCCAAACGAACTTTTTTTGCCATCAACGCGGAGTCTTTGAGGGTTATTAGGCCCTGCAAATATTTAGATTATAGGCCGGCCCCCTTCCACCTTAAATAAACGTATTTGAGGGTTTAGGTTGTCTGCTGATTCGGGTTGACGCTGGGGCGCGGGCGCGGCAACATTTCGGGATGCGAACGCAAGTTGGTTTTGCCCTTATTATTCTCCCGTTTCTCGCGCTGTCCGCGCAGGATGGCAATCTGCTAGGAGGACTATCTGCCGCTGACGTCAAGCGCGTTGATGCGGGTGAGCAAGTTCTTATTACGAGGGCAATTGATGGATATCCATGGCCTGAGGCGCAGATCTATCAACGCACGGATCTTAGCCCGGCATCTTTGATGGCCATATTTTTCGATTACAATCAGGCGTTTCGTTTTGTGCCGAATTGTAAGGCGTCGACGATCAGCAAACAGATCACAGCGGTCCTCGCTGAGGTGGATTATGAGGTCTCGATACCTATTTTTCCGGACGAAGCATACACGGCGGAAAATGCGTTGAAACGACTTCCCTGTGGTGGATATGCTGTTTCATGGAGAGTGATCCGTGCCACAAGTATTGAGAGCAGCGCCGGCAGCCTGTATGTCGAGCCCCATGGAGATGGCTCGATTCTTCGGTATACAAACCTCATCAAACCCGCGTCAAGGGCGGCAGGTTTGCTCAGAGGAATAATGATCAGCCAAATGAAAGATACCGTCCAAGCAATCGTCGACGAAGCCGAGGGAATGCGCGCAAAGTCTCCAATGGTGGTCGAAGGCAAGATCACTGCGATGGAAACCGCGCTGAATACGCCGTGATCCGCTTACAGCACCAGTAAGTCCACAAGATCGCTGCGAAGTGCTCGTTCATCTCCGACTTCAAATTCTTGACTGGCGCGCAGCCAAACGTCCGGGCCTGTGGGCATTCGGAAACCGAGCCTGACAGCGCGGTTTCCAGGGTAGCGGCTGATGGCCTCCAATATGGTCGCGAGATCCAGGTCGGCGCGCAGTTTCGCGTGATCCAGCAAGAGATCCACCGGACGCTTGGTGGCTCGTGGTTTCAGTAGCTCAAATGAGTTTGCATTTACGCGGATCGATTCATCGCGTTTGCTCACTCTTACGGACGCCCCAACAACATTTCCGGCGATCAAAAGTTCGACATTTTTCGTATAGGATTCCTCCCATGCCGTCATTTCGATGGGTCCGGTGAAGTCTTCAAGGATGATGACCGCAAACGGTTTGCCATCCTTGCGGGTGAACTTTTTCTCTACGGAAACAATCATGCCTGCCAACTTCATCGACTTAACATCCTC
>JBDNGG010000334.1:0-3398 GCA_041689405.1 Terrimicrobiaceae bacterium
ATTCCAGCAGCTTATTCTTAAAAGCTGGTTCGGGCAGTAGTGCTATTTCCCTCGGAAATTTCACTCTGACAATTTCCGGGTCGGGAAACACTACCATCAGCCCCATGATCGGGAGCACGGGTGGAGGGCTTATCAAAAGCGGGGCGGGCACGCTGACCGTGAGTGCGAATAGCACCTACACTGGGGCTACCGTCATTAATGCGGGCACTCTCATTCTTAATTTCAGCACGTCATCGATCAACTCCAGTTCGGGTGTTTCGGTGGCTTCCGGCGCAACGTTCAACAACAGTTCAAGTCTTACAGTCTATTCTAAACCACTGACTCTCGCCGAAGGGGCATTCATCACAGGGTTAGGTGCCTTCGCTCCCACCGCAATGACAATTACAGCGGACCTCAGCGATGGGTTCACCACATTTGCTCTCGGCACAACATCGCTCACCAAAGCGGGCAATTTAGAGCTGACTCTTTCAGGAATATCAGACGGGACATATACACTTTTCTCGGGTAGTGCACTCTCCAGTGAGTTTACAGCGATGTCGATCGGAGGGGTGTCCCTTGCTTCCGGCGGATCAGGCAACTTCAGTGGACTGGTTGGTGGAAAAAGCTACACATTTGCCAATTCGACCAACGAGTTGCTCGTCGCCATCCCCGAGCCTGCCACCTGGGCGATCCTGGCCTTCGGCCTAATCCCTGTGATTGTCCTCCGCCGCCACGCACAAGATCGAGCACGCCGGACGACCCTCGAAAACCACCGGATCGGGCGGAATTCTGGTCGGCCCCCGGTCAAAAGTGCCACAGAAGCTTGATCCGGGGCTACACCTGTGTGAATTTGCCACCCACGATAATTCAACACATCCCTTCGCTCCGTCTCTCGCTGGCCGCAGTGCTCGAGGGTCTCATTTTCGCATTTTTCGGGTCCACTCCGACACCGGCGGCAGTTTTGACACTCACCCGGCAATACCTTGATCCGAACCCCAAAAAACGTCCGTTCCGTCAGATTAGTTACAGCCACAAAGGGCGCGGTCGCTCGGAATATGTCCGCCCGGAAAATCTTGTCCAAGTTCGGCGCGAGACAGCCAACTTCAAGAGTTTCCGCAAGTTAGCGCAACAATGGGTGGAACTCTCTCTGAAATTATCGCAACTGCGCCTCAAAATCGACGAACATCCGGCTTGAATCCGGCAGGAGAAGACCGCACGCCCAAGCATATGGCAAAAATTCAATTTTTAAGTTTCACGATAATGGCATGCCTGTTCACGATTTGCGAACCCGCCCACGCCCAGTCGGAGCATCTCTTCCTGCCCGCTGCCGACGGCCAAGCACCGATAGGCTACACCATTTATCCACCCAAGGACAGCGAGGCCCAAGGGGCACCGATGGTCCTGCATCTCTACGGTGCTGGCGGTTCTTCGACGGTCCACAATATGATGCGAGAGCCCTACAACGACCTCCGGGCGCAATTGCATGCAGCGGGCTACTGGCTGGTGGTCCCGGATCTCGGACCTGCCCACTGGATGAATGAACAGGCCGTCGCCTCCGTGGACGCCATGCTGGATTTCATGGTGGACAAACACCATGTGGACCCGAAGAGGATTCACCTCCTGGGAACAAGCATGGGCGCCGGCAGTGGCCTGCGGTATCTCTACCTCCGCCCCAATGGAATCCGCTCGATGGTGGCGTTGTTTCCGATGACAGACTTTGATGCGTGGACTCAAGAGACGCCGCGCTTTCGATCCCCGGTATGCAAAGCGAACGGGCTGGAAATAACGGATCGCGAAGGACTCCGGAAGCTATCGCCCTTATTTCACGTCGCTGAATACAAGAACACCCCGCTGTTCCTCCTGCATGGCATGGCGGACAAGATCGTGCCCATCCACCACAGTCGGGACTTTGCCGCCGCAGTTAAAAAGCAAGGGGGATCGGTATTATCTAGAGAAGTGCCTGGACTCGGGCACAAGGACGCGGTCGCGGGAGATTATCAGAACGCGATCTTTACGTTCTTTGATCAAGGCTTAGAGGCCGCCCGGGCGTCGCTTGAGTCCCCTGCCAAACCCATCAAGCCGGGGTCTGGGGCCTGAGGGTGCTCCGCCTCCCGGGCTCACCTCACGAGGGAAAAATATGATTGCTGATCCTCTTGAAACCGGTCTGAAACCCGTGGACTTTGCTTTTACCGCCCCCTCCGGCTTCGGAGCAGGAGACTATGTGCTGTTTCAAACTCCGGGAGCGATTTCCGGCAGTTTGGGAACCACCACTGGCACGATCGGCGGATTCGATGCGACTCTGGCCATCTCCGGCAACAATCTGGTGATGAACGTTGTGCCCGCGCCATCAAGCTTGGCCTTGTTGGGCAGCGCATTCCTCCTGGTGTTGGCTCGCCGTCGCCTCGCCTAAGATCGAGCACCCCCGGACGACTCTGGAAAATCATCGGCATGGGCGGCTTTCTTGGCATCGGGGATCGCCTGGTGCAAGCCGATGGAACCATCTCCAAAAATACAAACCAAAGGAGCGTGGGCGTCCCGCCCGCATGATTTGGAAAGCCGGCATGATGCCCACGCTCTTGTGAAGAGGCTTCTTTTGCACTTATGTGGTCAAGTTGCATGACCGCAGAACATTAGATTGATCCAAGTCTATGCATGTGAGACGAGTGTCTCTGTGCATTCCCTGCCGTCCCGTTCCCTCCCCCTCTCGCTGGCCGTAATTCTCGCGGGTCTCCTTTCCGCATGTTTCGGGTCCACTCTGATACAGGCGGCGGTTCTGCGCTACGACGCCGATGCCAATCCTGGTTGGTTCGCGGCCGATGCTTGGACTGGGGACCACACCACCTGGGTATCGGGAGATTCGGCGGAAATCGAAGTCGCCTCGAACACCACAGTGATCCTGACTGACAGCACAGATGTCGGCAACCTCACACTGGGTGGCTCTGCTGTTTTGAACCTGACAGGCGACACGTCCGTCGGAGTTCTGCAGATGTCCGGCGGCAACCTCTCCGTGACCAACAACGTTGGCGGTGTGCTCTTTGGAGCCCGGGCTGTTATCCAAGGGGACTATACATTCGATACGAATGGCTGGCTTCGCTTGAACAGCAGTGCCAGCGAACCATACGTGGGCACTGCTACTGTGCAAACCGGAAGAATCCATTACACTTTTCCCGGCTCTCAAATCGGATCCGATTCCAACTTTATCATCACTGGAGGCGAGGTTGCGATGGAGCGAACGGGTGCCGACATGGGCTCACTGACACTCAATAGTGGTTCCTTACTGCTCGGACGTGCGAGCGCAAACGACAGCACTTTTACCATCAGCACAACCCGTTTGGAAGGCGACGACTCAACCGCCAAAATCCAACACGTGGGAAGCTCAACCGAACCAAGCATTCACACGCTTGTGGTGAATCAAGCGG
>JBDNGG010000335.1:0-3065 GCA_041689405.1 Terrimicrobiaceae bacterium
CTCACTCCGCAGAAGCCGTTTTCCGATCTTCCCCATCCGTCCAGCAAACAACTCATCCCAGCACTATGAAAATTTCCATTGGTTCCGATCACGCCGGCTTCGGCCACAAGCAACGCATCATCGAGCATCTCACCGCCGCCGGCCATGAAGTCGTCGATTGCGGCACCCATTCGCCCGACTCGACCGATTATCCATTGTATATCATTCCCGCTGCGGAAATGGCTGCCAGAGGTGAGTCGGAGCGCGGCATCGTACTGGGTGGCTCGGGTAATGGTGAGGCGATGGCAGCCAACAAAGTCAAAGGCGTGCGATGCGCGCTTTGCTGGAATAACCAAACGGCCGAACTTTCCCGAAAACACAATAACTCGAATGTCCTGTCGATCGGTCAGCGCATGACGTCCATCGAGATCGCGCTTGATATCGTGGACATCTGGCTGAAGACGGAATTCGAGGGCGGACGCCATCAGCACCGGATCGACGAAATGTCGGTGTATGAAGAAACGGGCGAACTGGTGAAGCTCCCGCGGGGATAGTTCGCGCGCTCTGACGCGGCGCTTTTTATTTCACTGCGGCCCAAACCCGATGCACGTCTTCGTGGTCGTCAAGGGTTTGAAGAAACTCGCCCACTTCGGCGGCATCGGTGTCCGAGAGCGTCGGAAATTGTTTGGCGATATATCCCAATTCGCTGGTCACGACAGACCATCCGTTTGCGGACAACCATTGGGACGCAGCGGCGGTTTCTGTGCGCTCGGTGAGAAACCGCGCCCCGTTGGCGTCCGCAGGGATATCATCGCTTTGTTCATGACCGAGCAGTTCGAAATCATTGGCGCCTGCCTCAATGGCGGCAGCTTCGATGTCTATGGCGGCATCGGGATGATGCGCCTCAACGATACCCACGTGATCAAAAAGGAATTTGTTGCTACCCGGCGTGCCGAGTTGGCCTTTTTTGAACAAAATTCGGATCTCAGGCGCGGTGCGATTGTGATTGTCTGTGAGGACCTCGACGATGAGCGGCACTTTGTGAGGTGCGTATCCCTCAAACACAATATGATCCAAGACGAGTTTTTCGTCGCCGACGCCAGCGCCCTTTTTGACAGCTCGCTCGATCACATCCCGCGTCACCGAGGCGCGGCGGGCCTTCTCAATGGCGGCGAATAACCGCGCGTTGGAGTCCGGATCAGATCCGCCCATTTTGGAAGCGACCATGATTTCCTTGACCAGTTTCCCGACCACTTGGCCCTTCTTCAAATTTGCAACTTCACGTTTGGCGTGCAGCCATTGGCGTCCCATATAGCTATGAGCGTAACGGGATCATTCACGAAGATCAATATCCGCGCGCCTCGGATAGAGATGATTTTGGTCGGGGTCAAAAATTACGAACTTGCCGAATTTCCGGGCTTTTCCTTCCGGCGGTTTCGCGTCATTTTCAAAGCCTATGAAATCTCCCATTAAAGTTGCAGTGACTGGAGCGGCCGGTCAAATCGGTTACTCTCTGCTCCCGCGCATCGCTTCAGGATCTGTCTTTGGCATGGATCAACCGATCGAATTGAGCCTCATTGAAATCGAGCCTGCATTGAAGGCCCTCAACGGCGTCGTCATGGAATTGCACGACTGCGCATTCCCATTATTGAAATCTGTGACCCCCACGGCGGATCTCAACGAGGGTTTTCGCGGTGTCAATTGGGCGCTGCTCGTTGGCAGCGTGCCGCGCAAAGCCGGAATGGAACGCAAGGACCTGCTCGGAATCAATGGCAAGATCTTCGTGGGCCAGGGCCAGGCAATCGCCGCCCATGCCGCACCCGATATCCGCGTGGTCGTCGTCGGCAACCCTTGCAACACGAACTGCCTGATCGCGATGACCAGCGCCAAAGATGTTCCCGCCGACCGATGGTTTGCAATGACACGTCTCGACGAGAACCGCGCGAAAACACAACTCGCCATGAAAGCTGGCACTCACTGGAGCGATGTGGATCGCGTCACGATCTGGGGCAATCACTCCAGCACGCTTTACCCGGATTTTTACAATGCCCGCATCGGCGGAAAACCAGCCACCGACGTGATCTCCGACAGTGCTTGGCTGGAAGGCGAATTCATCAAAACCGTGCAGCAGCGCGGCGCGGCGATCATCGCAGCGCGCGGGCTTTCCTCCGCAATGTCCGCCGCTCACGCCGCCATCGACACTGTTCAGTCGATCATCACGCCGACGCACGGCGACGATTGGCACAGCGTCGCGATCCCATCCGATGGCAGCTACGGCATCACACCGGGAATCATCTGCTCGTATCCCGTGCGCTCCGATGGATCGAAACTGGAAATCGTGCAAGGCGTGCCAGTGAATGCATTCAGCCAGACAAAAATCGACGAAACCGTGTTGGAGCTTCGTCAGGAGCGCGAAATGGTTTCCGAGCTACTCGGCTGATCAGGTCGCGTTTTATCATCTTAAATCGGTGCGGCGGAAACCAACCCGACGCACCTTCCTTCGCCCGACCTTATGCAATCACCCACCACTCCAGGCAGCCCGTCAGGATCGCAGTCTCCATTTCGTATCGCAGCGGTCCTCGGCACTTTGGTTGTCGCTCTCGGTGCCTTCGGCGCTCACGGACTCGAGGATACATTCGAAACTTTCGGGACGGCTGCGATCTGGCAGACCGGCGTCTTTTATCATGCCATCCACGCGGTCGCCCTGCTCGCCTTGGCAGCATCCGGGCGGGCCGGGCGCTTGGTCACCGGGCTCTGGCTCGCGGGGGTGATAATTTTTTCCGGCAGCCTCTATCTGATGGCAGTCACGAACATGCGCTGGCTGGGAATGATCACGCCCATTGGCGGACTCGCCCTAATCGGCGGATGGGTGGCGGTGATTTTTTCGAAGCGATGATTGCGGTCGTAGAGTCGATCCGCATCCCCACTCGGGGAAAAGGGACCTACGAGATTACCGATGCTGTTGCGCGGATCGTTTCGCAAAGTGGCGTGAAAACTGGAACCGCAACCGTCTTCCTGCGACACACCAGCGCGAGTCTTGTGATCTACGAAAATGCGGACTCCAGCGCACGGCAGGATTTGCATGC
>JBDNGG010000336.1:0-8917 GCA_041689405.1 Terrimicrobiaceae bacterium
GCCCTGCCAAAGGCCGTGTATTGGCCCGGCCAATAGGTGGCATTCACTCCGTCCGTCCCAAAAAAGATGCGTCGCGGATTCTCTCCTGAAAACAGAGTGATCAAGGGGCGGACGTCGGTCACTGCGGAAACGTCGTACCAAATATTGGGCATATCGCGCAGCCTCGCCAGCCCCTGGCGGATGGGCCAGTAGGTGAAACTGCGGGCACAGTGGGCGAGGATCCAACGGATTCGCGGGTAGCGGCGATTGGTAAATTCTTCAAGATCGCGAAGATTGCTCTCGTCTGCACAGGCGTCGGAACGCGAAAGATGCATGGTCACCCACAAGCCCAATTCGTTGGCCAATTCCAGTTGCGCGTGCGGCAGAAATTCGTGGATGCGGCACTGTGCCGTATCGCCAGTCACGGAAAAAAGCCGGTAAGGCTTGAGGCCCACCACTCCGGGCTTGCTTGCGTTCCGCCGGATCTCTTCCAAACTACAGGATGGCGTGACCAGAACGTTGAGGCGGGATTGAGGGTCTTGGAGAATTTGCTCTGTGCACCATTCATTGTGTGCAGCAACGTCTATGCCGGGGCACGGCATTCCCAACGTCAAAAAATGCGTTTCCCGGCCGGGGTACAAGATGGCCGCCCACTCCTTCAGGGTGTCCAGTCCGGCATACGAGCGGGGTACAAAAACAGTGCTTGGTGGAGGCTCGGTGATGTGGCGCGGATCAATGAGATGAATGTGCGCATCAAGAATTCGTGAGGGCACAAAACTCTCTAATTCCTCTTCCCAGATTTGGCGATCCGATTCTTGATAGATGGATTCAGGTTGCATAAGCCGACTATCTATCGCACGAATCGCCTAGGGGCAAACCATTGTAGTGCGGTCAGGCGATTTGACCAGAGGGAGAGATCCTCTTTAAAATGAAGCCGTGATACGGGCCAGAGGTTTCAGGGGGGAGAAGTTGATGAGGCGGGTTTTCGATGGCGAGAGGTGCGTAGCGTGGGCGTCGGGCTTAAGCCGGTGGTGCTGCGGGTGAAGGTGCGGCGCTGGTTGAATTCTATCAAGGGTCTGCGCTGGTTGCTGCTGCACCGGGCCGACAACCTGGAGAAAGACGCCGCCAAGCGGCGCCCTTGCAATGTGCCTACCTGCTCAAGGAGGAACTCGGCGAGCTCTGGATGCAGTCCGACGGGAATCCTGAGCTTCCACAAAACCGGCCAGACCAGTGGAAAAATGGAAGGAACCAACCGAAAAATCCGAGGTTTGCTAGCCAGTGCCTGCGGTTTTAGTGCCTGCGACTTTCTCAAATTGAGGCTCTACGCACTTCATGAAGCTGTTCCGTGTGCCGACGCGAAATTTAAGACCGGTCAATTAAAATGACCGGATTCTCTGCCTTGTTTTAGGTGGAAGGAAGAGTGAGTATGCCCCGATGTATCTTGACCACAATACCCCGGCCAGATTGTCGGGAATAAATCGAACCGCGAATCCGGCTGGGGAGAATCCGTTTCTCCAACTCGTCCTCAACCGCGTCGCGATGGCGCTTCGGCGGTTGCAGGGAGCAATCTGGACCACAACCTGTGACCTGACCGTGGAAGCCACGGCATGTTTGCCAAATTCGGTTGATTGGGACATGGCGGGCAAACTTCCGGTACAAGCACTGACTTTGCCGTGCGAATGGGGCAAATTGTACGAATTTCGATGGTTCAAAATCCACTTGCCGGAAGATTTCCCTGCAATGTGTTTTCTGGAATGGCAATCGCAAGGTCAGGCAACTGCTTGGGTGGAGGGCAGACCGTATCATGGCTTTGATCGTAACCACCGGCAAATGAGGATCCCAGCAGGGGTAACCGATATTTGGCTGGAAAGTGTCTGCCTTCCCGCATTCTCTGAGCCACCGGAGCCATTAGGGGCCGATGGTGCCCGTTTGGATAGCGCACGCCTCTTGATCCGTAACGATGACGCATGGATAGGATACCAAAGACTGACCGTGCTTTTTGAACTGGCCATGGAGGAGCGTATGGAGTTGCTCCCCCAAATGGGCAGAGCGATCAAGAGGTCCGGATATCAGCCGGCAATCGAGAAAGCGCGGCCCTTATACCGGAGACTGCTGAGACACCTGGACCGTTGCTGCAATGGGTTTGACAAACAAGGGACTGAGGGGCTCCACAAGGCATTGGATGCCGCTTACTCCGACTTGAACGCAGGTTCGGGCTTCAATTTGCGAGCAATTTTGTCGGGACATGCGCATATCGATCTTGTCTGGCTGTGGCCCGAACGGATTGGACATTTCAAGGCAAGGCACAGCTTCGCCAATGCTCTCCGGCTCATGGACGAATATCCGGAATTCAGATTTCAATACAGCCAAACCGCCAGTTATACGGCAGTGCAGAATTCGGCACCGTTGTTGATGAAGGAGGTCGGACGACGCATCGCCGATGGGCGCTGGGAGGCGAGCGGGGCGCTGGAGGTCGAAAGTGATACACTCCTGCCCTGCGGCGAGGCCCTCGCCCGTAGCTTTGTTCTCGGCCAGCGGCGATTTCGGGCTCTGACAGGAAATTCCTCGCCGTTGCTCTGGCTGCCGGATGTCTTCGGCTACAGCGGCTGCCTGCCGCAATTGATGCGGGAGTTCGGCATTGTGTATTTCTTCACAACCAAACTGAGCTGGAATACCATCAATCAATTCCCTTACTCAAGTTTCATCTGGAGGGGTGATGATGGTTCGGAGGTCGTAGCTCACCTCACACAAGATATTGGGTACAACAACTCGATGCAAATCCAGGAATTGCGCACCGCAGAGCGTTCGTACCGGCAAGCCGATGTGCACGATGAGTTTTTGGTGCCAACTGGTTTCGGCGATGGAGGTGGAGGGCCGACCGCCGAGATGTGTGAACGTGCCAGGCATGCCGCTTCGGTTACAGGCATCCCCGCAGTGAAATGGGATGTTCCTGTACGATTTTTCGAGCGGTTGGCAGAATGCCGCGCGGATCTACCGCTCTATCAGGGCGAACTTTATTTTGAGGATCACCGTGGAACCTTTACGACGCAGGCAAAAATCAAGCATGCTATGCGGACGGCAGAGCGGGCGCTACAGGTCCTTGAAGCGGTCCATGTGGCCACCCGCTCGGGCGAAATTCCTGAAGCTCTCTGGGACCGCGTTGTCTTCGCTCAGTTCCATGATTACATTCCGGGCAGTTCCGTGCCCTCGGTTTACTTTGAGGCATTGGAAGATTTGTCAAAGGTCACTGAAGAGGCGCTTTGTGACGCCGCGAAGAAACTGGCGGGAAAAGGCGAGCCCTGCCGATTCAATCCGCTTCCCTTGGCGGTTCGAATCCATTTGCCCGGATCTCAGGTCTTGGAACTTCCGCCTTTAACTGGACGGGCCGAGTCCGACGCACGTCAGACCGTTCCTTCAGAAAATGCGGGAAAGCCGCGCCACCTGGCCAATTCCCGGGTGCAGGTTGCATTTACCCCCGACGGCTTCTTGGAAACCTTCTCGTTCGACGGCAAACCGGTCCATCTTCGCGAAGGAGCGGGGGCACTTTGGTTATTCCGGGATCTTCCCTCTTCACACGAATCGTGGGATATCGAGAGGCAGGCTCTGGATACGGGGATTCGGGTAGATACTCCGGTCCAAGTCACCGAGGGCATATCTGAGAATGGCTCGGCTTGGATCAAGTTCTGCCGGACGATAGGCAACGCGAGCACAATCGAAATCGTCTATAACCTTGCGCCCGAGAGCCCGCTTATCAATCTGGAAATTCAGCTTGATTGGCATGAAGAGAATTCGTGGTTGAAGCTGGTTTTTCCGTCCGATTATAACGGAAAAATGGCCCGCTTTGGCGGACCGTTCGGCAGCACCCTCCGTCCTCAATACCCCGGCGATCACCATGGCGAAGCCATGTGGGAGGTGCCTGCCTCCCGATACGGGATCGCAATCGACGACGCGGGTGCCGAAGGAATCTTCCTTATCACCGAGTCGAAGTACGGATTCTCCTGCCGAGACGGCTCTCTCGGTGTGAGTCTTGTCCGCTCGCCCCTCCACACTGGATTAGACTTAGAGTATAACTACATGTATCCCGGCCACCTGAGATCCGGGCCGGAGGTGCCTAGGCATACCGACCAAGGAGCCCACAGCATCCGGATGGCTTTAGGACAATTCCTCATTGGTGCGCCCATCTGCGAGCAGCCTGCCGCGCTCGCAGAAACCGAGTTTGCGACAGTCCTGAAGTATTCCGGATCTGCTTATAACTGTGGACTTGCTGGTATTCAGGGGGACTCCCTCGTTCCATGCTGGTCCCAGCCGCTCGGAGAGTCGGGCTGGATACTGCGGCTTCACGAAGTGCTTGGCCGCAAAGGCACCGCCGTAATGCTGATCCATCCTGGATGGATCGTGGAGCGATGCCGATTTGATGGCTCGGAGGGTATTCCTCTCGATGACATGAAAGTGGACTATCGTGCTTACGAGATTGTCAGCCTAAGATTCCACCAGGCACCAGAGAATTCCAGATCATAGACCGCGGACAGACTGCGCTGGCCCATTGTACGGGGCATATCTCCGAAGAGTGCAACGTGAGTTTTCCCGCACCAACGGTGCGGGATTTCCTCATTGCATCTGCGCTATGACAGGCGTGCAAATGTGCCGTCGTGGATTGCGTCAAGAGGTACGAACGCATTTGTAAAAGGGTTCATACGATCGTTTTTTGGGAAACGGAAACGGCCTTCTCAGGGGTAGGCGATAGAGGCTACGAACAGATCTGCGGGCTTGCTGATTGGATTGTCCTCCGACGGGTTGGGGTCATTAATCTCGTGTTGGGAATAATAGCTAACCAGCAACGATCCATCCGGTGTCAAAGCCGTGCCCGCATAAGACGTGTCACCGCAACTCGGCAGCTCGAGAACCTCCACGGCCTCCGTTCCTTCGATCTTCCAGATCTTCGTACGTCGCAGGGCCGAATTCCGTGGCTCCGGTTCCAGATCGCGACCGATCAAATAACACGTGCCTTCGATAAACTGCACCTGCGGAGCTTGGATCGCTTTAGGAATTACAGCCATTCTCTTCCATGAGGAGAGATCCAGACCACATTCCCAGATTTCCATATGGCCGGGCGCCAGCTTTGTGCGCACGAAAGCCCGAAAGCCTTCTCCCGTTGGAACCAAAGCTGTTTCATTCCCTACTGCTATCCGCCCTTTTGAGACCCAAGCCAGTCCATCCACAGAATGATAAAGTTCAACGACCGAGGGATTTGGGTGCGGTTCCTTGTGGTAGCCCGCACACCAGAATTCGCCCTTCCAGAAGATCGGCTTCCACTGCACGATCCCGTGCGAAATCACCTCGGGCTCGGACCACGCCAATCCATCGCGACTGATCTGAACCGTGGACTGGAGCGCTCTAGGCAGCCGCTCTCCGGACAGGTCAAACGGCATTGAGAAAGAATAAATCCTCAACTCATCTTCCAACGTCAAAAATGCACTGTCCCGGTAGTCCGTGGCCTGACCCGGTTCGACTTTGATGAGTTCCCGCTTCTCATGAAGGATATTCCATTGCCTTCCATTATCGCTGATCATCACGACTTGGGTGCCCTGATCATCCGCGTGCTTTCCGCCCCGCCGGAAGGCGATGAAGTATCGTCCCTTAAAATAGGTCATGGTCGTAAAGGCGTTGTGCTTTCCGTCCGATGCAATTTTCTCGATCCATTGTATGTTCATAATTCGTTGCGGCGTATGCAGGCAGCCTTTTGGGGCTCCGTTTTTGCTTTCATATCTTCAGTCGTTTCTACGCCTGACTCAATAGCTCTGTGGCGCAGAACGTTCTGCAAGATTGAACGGTCCCGCTGAAATGTTCGGAAGTCCAAACAGCAAAATCACCATGCGAATTTTCCCATTATCCTATCGCAGCGGTGCGCTCTATCGAGCTTGATCCAGGTCTTCAGCCAGGATGTTTCCAAAAAAGGCTGTTGCATTCGGACTATTGGACGATCCCGACCCGATGAGAAAACCTAAGACGCCCCCATCCATGTCGCTCTCCTTCAACAGAAGGGTAAACGGCTCGCCGTTCATTCGAGTCATCTGCGATCCGTTCAAAGAAAAAATCAGTTCAAGATCTCCCTCCACCAACTCCCAGGAGACCCGGAAAACATAATTTTCATTCGCGGATAGTTCTGAAACGTCGCTCGTAGCGATCTCCACTCCTCCGCTTCTCTTCACTGGCTCATCTGGCGCAAAGGTAAAATCCGTCAGGCGTGTCATCGCAAACGACCTGCCGCCGCCAGCATTGAAGGGTTCTTTCATAGTACCAATTCCCAGATAGAAATTTCCCTCGACCAGTCGAAAGTTGAATTCAAACCATCCTCGAACCGGAGTTTCATCGGCGAATGGCCGGAGTGTCATACGTATCGGAGTGTTCTCGGGGAGTGGCTCCATGTAAAGCGAGAGCGCGCAGTCGGGGAATGGATTCTTTGGATCGGTGGTTTCGTCAACCAGCCTGAAGGGAGTGCTTCTCTGAATAAAGATGGGGACGCCAGTCTCACTGAGATTTTCTCGATTCAAGCTGTCACCTTGCGAAAAAAACGACCAGTAGTCGGAAGTTTCAGGGGCCGGAATTTCTGCAATTGAGTGCACAGACGTTGCCAGAACAAGCAGCCCGAATGAAAAATGTTCAACTACCTTTGTTCTTTTAAGCCATTTCACCATGCTCGCAAAGGTATCGAACGATGCTCCACCGTCAACACCGCTTCACAGGTCAAGTAACGTGACCGCAATGACGATGAACTTCAATTACTCTCTGAGGTCGCCCGGATTATCGACGAACAGCATCTATTTGCATCCGAGACGCTTGACCGCAGCGGTTCAGCAGCCCAGTCAGAGGTCTGCTCAATCCCTGCCGATTACAAGGCTCGTATTTTCCTTTAGAGGATGACGCAGGCAAAAACCTTGGATTAATGACTTTACTGTTATCACCAAAGACGCGAGATGCTGGGAATTCCACTTCCAGATCGCTCGGTTGGCTCCCGACTTGGATTGCAATAATATTAAACTCCGACACCCCTTGGTCATGTTGCCTGACCGACCGCGCGCGACTTGACGCGGCATGGTCGTACGAGCACAAGTAACCCGTGGATCAGCCAACTATCTCGAGACGCGCGAAATCGTTTTGCAAGCTCAGGCGGGCAGGCCGTCGGGTGATCGGCGCATTCGCCGCAGCAACTTCACGCGGGGGGTGCTATGAGTTCCAGGGGTGAAAGCGGAGCAACGGATTCGCGGTGCCTTACGTCCTTCGGCGATTACGAGCCGCTCATTTTGCGGGCTCCCAGCTTGGAGTCGCTTCAGCATGAGACATATGGCCGGTTTTTACGCAATAGCGTTCTGGAGCCCGGTGTGCGCCTTGTGCTGCTCAGGCACGGGCGCAATCCTTCTTGGCCCTACATCGACACCAAATTCAATCCTAACACCGGTATTGATCTGCCGATGAGTAGTTACGATGTGATTTATTCCTGGTTTCTTGGACGGGGGGCGGAGTCACTCGTCCTGCATCTTGAGGCATTGGACTCTTTCGAGCTTACCGAAGGCGAGCGGGAAGAGGCCGAAAGGCTGTTCCCCCAACTCATCGCCCGTACGACAGAGACGATCATGGCCTTGACTCGGCTCTATCGCGGCCGTTGCCCCTTCCGGGTGAACAAAGATCTTCGGTTGGCTTCTGCTGAAGAGCCGGCGCCTGATGCAACCGGCGCAGGCGATCTCTTTTGCGCCAGGGCGCTGCTACTCAGCAGAAATGAAGAGCAGCGGAAGACCGGCGCAGCAATGCTGGAGCGGGTTGCCTCACGCATCGAGCTGGGGCTTTTTGATTTGGAAGGCGCCCGGGTTCCGGCGCAGGGCCAGAGCCAGTGCATGCACATGTTGTTTCAGGCCGTACCTAGATTGCTCGTCGGCCGAAGCGAGTGTGAACCTTATCGGGAAAACCTCTTTCAGAGAAGTTGCCAGTTTATCCAATACGTTTTGGACAAACACTACGATCCGATTACCCGGCGGTTTAGCGAGTTCATCGATCCCCGGACCGGGGAGAGAAGCGAGGTGCTGGATCCGGGACACTGCACGGAATTTGTCGGGCTTGGGCTTTCCGCCATTTATGCGATGGAAAAAGTCGGGACCGGCATGACTCCGCAAAGGAAAAAGCTTTTTTTCCGTGCCAAGAAGATCATGCCTGAAATGTTGCTGGCTGCGGTTGAGGTGGGCTTTAAAACTGCGCAGGAAGGGATGGTGAAAGCCGTCAATAACCGCACTGGAGAAGTCATCGATTCCACCATGCCATGGTGGAATCTGCCTGAGACGATGCGGGCCGCGCTTTTTGCTGCGCTCATTGCGGATAATGAAACCATCCAACGCGAGTGCCTCGCGATTTTCGGCAAGTGTCATAACGCTTATTTCGGGAAATACCTAAACCGGAAAAACATGCTTTTTCCGCATCAAACCCGATGCGGTCGGACCGGAGAAGTTCTCGATACGGCCCCTTCCGTCCCTGAGGGCGACCCGTTGTATCATAGTAACCTGTGCTTTTTGGACATCTTGAAACGTCTTGAGACATAAAATTGAAAACGGGCTTCCTGCTATAGCCACGATTACCGGGTCATCAAAGAGGTCTAGAAAGCGGGCGCGCACCACGTCCTGCGTCTTTTCAATAACAGCCTGATTCAAATGGATCAAGTGCGTGCTCGGGTGCCGACACTGGCTGGCCGAGTCCCAAGCGGGCGTGACCATCCAGATCTACAGTGCGCTCATTGCTCCTGCCGAACGCTACTGCCGCTAGTCCCTGATGGAATACACATTATGCCAAGCGCGCGAATTGATTGACCCCAGCCCCTCCATCGGTCTGGACGAGCCGACCTTCCAAGACAGCCTTTCCGACCTCTGAAAGGGATTCATCCAAGGCGCTGAGGAAA
>JBDNGG010000337.1:0-5556 GCA_041689405.1 Terrimicrobiaceae bacterium
GCTTCGGAGTGGTGCGCGATTCTCCGATCCTCCTTGCGGCAAGCACCCATGCCGGTGAGGAGGCCGTCCTCGGGAAATGTTTTCTCGAATTGCGGAAGCAATTTCCCGACCTCTCGCTGGTTGCTGTCCCGCGGCATGCGGAACGTGCGTCGGCAGTGAAATCAGATCTGGAAGCGCTTGGGCTGCGTGTGGCGCTCCGGAGCGAAGATCAATGGGAATCTGCGCCGCCGGACGCCGTGGTGGTGAATTCCACCGGCGAGCTGCGTGATTGGTATCGCTGCGCCACGGTTGTTTTCGTAGGGAAAAGCCTCCTGCACAAGGGTGGTCAAAATCCTGCGGAGCCGATCGTGTGCGGTCGGGCAGTCATTGTCGGACCGCATATGCGAAACTTCGACGTTCTGGTTAGCCAACTCGTCCGGCACGACGGCCTCGTGCAAATTTCGGACTCTTCGGAGCTTACTGCAGCTGCTGCCGAGTTGATCGTATCGCCGGATCTACGGCAACGGATGGTACTCCGGGGGCAAGATGTCATCGAGTCACACCGCGGATCCACCGCCCGCACCTGCGAAATTGTGGAATTACACCATGGTTGAGCCAATCATCCAGCTCATTCGTTTTTGAGAACGGCTGATTTTCGCTCCATAAAAACCGCGATCCAAATGCAGATCTCATAAAGCAGATACATCGGACCACCCATCAGAAGCATCGTGATCATGTCAGTCGTCGGTGTGAGAATGGCGGCAAAAATCAGGATGGCAACTGCAGCTTGCGCTCGAATTCGTTTGAGATCTGGAGCAGTGAGGACATCAAGTTTCACCAGCAGCAAGACAACCACCGGGAGCTCGAACGCCAACCCGAACGCAATGACAAACTGAGTCGTGAACGAATAGTATTCACGAACAGTCCAAGTCGGAACCCACCCGAGCGATTCAGCATCCTGATAAAAGAATGCCAGCGCGCTGGGCAATACCACAAAATAGGCGAATGCCACACCGGCAAGAAATAACCCAAAGCCCATGGCGGCAGCCGGCCAAATAAATCGACGCTCTTTGGCATTGAGCGCAGGCAGCACAAAGTCCGCGAGGAAGACGAGCAGCAGCGGGAAGGCCAGCACGATGCCAGAGTAGAATGCCAGCTCCAGCGAAATTGAAAACGAATCCACCACTCCGAGTGATTGCAGGTTATCGGCGCGCTCGGCATCTACGCTGCGCAGCGGGTGCTGGATAATGGCAAATAGCCATTTCCTAAACAAAAATCCGCACATCATTGCAGCAACCAAAGTCACTGCCATCCGGATCATCATCTTCCTGAGATCCTCGATGTGGTCGAGAAACGGCTTGGGTTGATCCTCAAGCTCCCGGAAGTGAAAGAATGATTTTTTCCAGTTCACTGACACCGTTTAGCGGGAGAGGTGTCCCATTGCCACCATCCGCGCAATGGCGGCAAGTGAGTTGGCATCACAAATCACGCCGTCGGCGATCATCGTCCAAATTTCTCCAAGAGCAAACTCCCGGCATTCTAATATCATCTCGCTCTGATCGGGACGGTGTTCCGTATCAAATCGATGTACGCCCGTCGCGAGAAAAAGGTGGCAATATTCATCTGTGAACCCCGCGGAGGGCCAATAATTTCCAAGCGAAACCATGGGATCTGTTGTTCGCCAACCGGTTTCCTCTGCTAATTCTCGGTGGGCGGTAGCGTGGATTGTTTCTTCGGTGACGGCTCCGTCGATCTGCCCGGCGGGAAATTCCCACAGCTGGCAGCGGATCGGCACACGTTCCTGACATATCATGAGGAAACCACCCGCATCCGTGCGCGGAGCGACTACCACGGCCTGTTTGCGGCGCACCACCATCCATTCCACGCCATCAGGCCGGGTGGGCGTGGCGACACATTCACGCATTACGCGCAGATACGGAGAATCCACGCACACGTCACAATTGATTTCGCGCCATCCCGCTGCAGTCACGTCAACACCTCCCGCCAATGCGAGAGCCTGGATCGGACGTTATCCGGTGATGGTGCACCCGGCGCTGTGCGGGCGCGCATGGCAGATTGGATATCAAAGACATCGAAAACATCGGCACGGAAGCTGGCAGATGCCGCTTGAAATCGATCCAGTGGAAGCTCATTCAGTGGCACTCCGCTCGCGCCCGATTCCCCAACCAGCTTTCCAACAACCTCGTGTGCCTCGCGGAAAGGGACGCCAGCCCTCACAAGATAATCAGCGAGGTCTGTCGCAAGTAAGAGCGGATCCGTGACGGCGGAGGCGGCCCGCGATTCATCCAAGGATGCGGCATCCAACATTTCCGCGAAGATGGCAAGGGTGTTCCGAATGGTATCCACCGAATCGAATACGGGCTCCTTATCTTCCTGCATGTCCCGGTTGTATGTCATCGGCAGCCCCTTTAAAATGGTTAGCAGGGCCATCAGGTTTCCGTAAAGCCGTCCCGTCTTGCCACGCGTAAGCTCCGCGATATCGGGATTTTTTTTCTGTGGCATTAAGCTCGATCCGGTCGTGTGCCTGTCGCTTAGTTTCAAAAATCCAAACTCAGTAGATGCCCAAAGAATGACATCCTCGCTCAGCCGGGACAAATGCATTCCGCAGATCGCCAGCGCAGCGAGTAATTCGCAGGCAAAATCCCGGTCCGAGACGGCATCCATGCTGTTCTGCGTGAGTCCATCAAATCCCAACTGATCCGCCAGGAATTGACGGTCCACAACCAGCGTAGACCCTGCAATCGCACCCGATCCGAGAGGCAGGAAATTCATGCGGCGCCGCGCATCGGCAAGGCGCTCACGATCGCGCTGGAGCATTTCTACATACGCGAGAAGATGATGCGCAAAAAATACCGGCTGTGCCCTCTGGAGGTGGGTGTATCCGGGAATGATTACTGCCTTGTGCCTTTCTGCCAAGCCGACGAGTGCCGTTTGCATTCTGATTGCAAGCTGGTTGATCTCGTCGATGGAATCACGCAAATAGAGCCGAATGTCCACCGCGACCTGATCGTTTCTGCTGCGTCCGCTGTGCAGTTTCGCACCCGCCTTGCCGATCCGTCGGGTCAACTCCGCCTCGATGTTCATATGAACGTCTTCGAGGTCCACATTAAACGGGAATTCGCCGCGCTCGATTTCACATTGGATTTCGCGCAGGCCATTCGCGATGGACTCCGACTCGTCATCAGTCAGCACGCCGACCCGGACCAGTGCGGCCGCATAAGCAATGCTCCCCGCGATATCGTGACGATACATGCGCCAGTCAAATGACACGGATTCACTAAAGGTTTTAAGCAGATCTGACTGCTCTTCGACAAACCGACCTTTCCACATAATTAGTAACCTCGAGAAGCGCCCAGCAGCATTTCAATCACCGACTGCCCATCGGCTGCGCGGAGGTGCGTCTTTTACAAGCGCCTTGACGCGCGAACTCGTCGCAATGCGCTTCGATGCGGACCATCTTGGTCGCAGGAGAAAATCCGAGGCGACGAGTGATGCAGTTCTCGAGGAGTTCCATATTCGGATCTTCAAACTCAATGATCTTATCGCAGTCCACGCAGATCAGATGGTTGTGCGTGGGGTGGTCGACAAAATTCGGATCGTAGTATTTTACGTCTTTGCCGAGATCTAATTCTTGGAGGAGTCCGCTTTCCACGAGCAGTGGGATGGTGCGGTAGACGGTTGCTCGGGAAACTGACGCGTCGATACGTTTCGCCATTTCGAGAAGCTCCTCCGCGTGGAAATGCTCCTTCGTTGTCAGAACTGCTTCGATGATCGCCTCCCGCTGCGCCGTACGGCGAAGGCCTCGCTCAGCAATGAAATCAAATATTGTTTCGCGAATCGAAGGTTCCACAAGAAAAGAGAATATGGACTCCACGCTGCGAGTCAAGCCGAGGAAAGGGGAGGGGGTGCCAGAGGACTACAGCAGAGAAAAGCAAGTTGCCGTTGCTGCATTCCTGCCCTGGCGGGGTTCACCTGTTCGCAATCCATAGCCCCTGGCAGGATTCATCATATCCATCACACGCTGCGACACAACTCGATTCTCCTGTTACGGAAGCGATATGCTTCGATCAGCAGGTGGTGAGCACGATGTGTTCGATAGGCATGCCCCGAATGCTCTCTGATTCGGACGCTCGACGTAATGCAAAGCGTTTGTTTTAAGCAGGGACTATCGAAAGCGGACATCCATCAAATGATCGGGCTAATTGTTTCAAATTTCTGCGCCTGGCAGGAGTCCCGGGACTCTTGATCTGGAGAGATTGTTTCTGAAAACCGGAAAGGAACGCCAAGGCCGATAGGGAGGGGGCCGGAGAGCGAAAAGACCGGTCCGCTTCACGACACCGAAATGGTCATCAACCCCGCTTGGAGGGAGCTGGAACGCCAGAGAAACACGATAGAAAGCAAGCTGCGCTACCGCGCGCACGCTTTGCCGCCGAGAGCCTCGCAGACATCCCGGGCAAGCAAGAAAACAAGCTCAGCCAGAGGGAAAACCGTAAAGCCGAGTTGCTGGACGAGATCACCGCGATGACGCACGAACTGGTCAAAATCAAAGAGCAAAAAAACCAAACAGCCCACCACATCCGATGGGGGGATTTACCCAAAGAGCATCAATTTGAAAAACCTCTCCTCGGGCGCAAGCGTCTCATGGACGCCGTGTGCATGATCGCCTGCCGCTCGGAAACCGCCCTGTGCACCCTGCTCACGAACCCTTCTCTCGACACCGCCGCTGCTCGTTGTCTCTTGCAGACCCTCTTTACGACCGAAGCCGACATCCGCCCGGATCTCCCACAAGGCCAACTCCTCTTCGCCAAACTCAACGAAATAGAGATCGTTTTCTCGGGAGCCGGGCTCATTTTGCACTACCAATTAGTCGGCTCAAATCCCGATGAAAACTCCCAAAAGTGTGTCGCGCTCACTTCACAGAGGTAAGGGGTGCTGAGGCTGCAGAAGCCTCGTCGGGTGAGAGATCGCGGGCCGCCCGGAATTCGTTCAACTGACGCAGGGACTCCTCGGAGACAAAATTTTTGTAGTTCTGCTATCCGATGCCATCGAATGCAATGCCCTTTAGTGCAGGCGCGCTCTCCAGCATGTCCCGAATCCCGACTTTGGCGGTAGCGAGGACCTGGCTTCAGTGAAAGCAAATTACTGGCTCTGCGAAAACCACCGGATACCCGGGTGGAGGCTCCCCTCGACGGTGGGTATTTTTCTTCCAAGTGGCGGGATCCGAGATCAGATTCTCCAGCAATCTCTGATCTTCGGGCGGCATCAATTGCTGATATGCATTTTTGTCTTTTTCATCGGGTGCCTGCGGCCGCACACACCAGAAGGCATCCAACCCGGCTTCCTGGCATTACGAAGCAAATCCCTGCATGCGTCCGGCTGTGCCTCCGACAATCGATGCGTTAAATCCCAGCGTTTTCGCCGACTGGATTATCTCTCCGTCATCGGACGGGGAGTTCTTCCAAAGCTCAACGCAGCCCGAACACCAATCATTTTCAGGCTCTGGATTTTCGGAACGCAAAGGGAATATCGGGAGAACGCTCAGGAGGAAAACCAGGA
>JBDNGG010000338.1:0-8311 GCA_041689405.1 Terrimicrobiaceae bacterium
CAATTTTGAATAAATTGTACGATTGGGTTCCTGCGCCTACCAATGCGACCGGGTCGGAGAATATCTCCGTCTTTGCCTCCCTCACCCAAATCGCCGACCTCCAAGGAGCGAAAGTCATCGACTTGTTCCGCGCACTCTTCCGCTCCTCCCCCAATCAAGCCCAAGACGTGTTTTTCGATAGCCAGCCAGTGCCGAGCCTATCGGGCTAAACTGTTACCCTCGTTTTCGCAAGATCGAGAAATCCCCCATGGCGGAAAACCCCGATCATTCGCTTAAGATAGCGCCAATTATCGCCCGAGCCCTAGTTTCCTAGTTCTTCTACCACTTCCACAAAATGAGAGTGAGTTATCAGAAAAGCTTGCGCTTTTGATAATTTGTTGTCAATTTCGGATCTATGCACATCACCCGACTTATTCTACCTGCCTTTATTGCTCTTATTCTTGCCCTGCCTGCGAGAGTTTCCGCTCAAGCCCTTTGGACGGGGGGACACGGCGACATCGGGGTGGGATACGAAAACGAGGGAAGTGGATTTGAACTGCATCCTCATTGGCACATTGAGGGCGGCACTGTTGATGGCATACCCAGGGTGGATGAGGAATTCGACGCCGCCGACCTCAACCTGGTGGTTCCAAACATTGCCAATACCTTGGTGACACGGAATGCCGATCCAAGCTGGAACCCCATTGGCGTAGGAGCCGGGGAAACATTCTGGCGCCTTTCAACGGTAAGCCAGGCTGGCGTTCCATATTTGGGGTGGGCGACCGAGGAATTGGTCGTTACGGACTGGGATGGTGAAATTACTTTTGCTCTGGCAGGATTGACCGGTCCGGGGGACATCTCGGTTTATTACTTCCCGGACGGCGATTTGACCTTCTTGTGGGCTTCCTTCGGCGGAATCACCGGCGCCGATGCGTTTAGTTTGGCACCGGGGGTCCATGCGCATTTCAATGTCGCTTTTAGCACGCCAGGGCTCTACGAGGTTGGGATCACGGTCTCGGGAACCCACATCACTGATGGCTTTCAGACAGCGACGCAGACGTTTGGATTTAATGTTATTCCTGAGCCTTCCAGTATGCTTTTGCTGGCATTATTGGGTGGTGGGTTTCTTCTTCTCGTGCGCCGCTGGCGGCGCGCGTGACGCGAGCTTCCATCCGACCCGCATCGCGCGGGGGCTTCACGTTGCTAGAATTACTTGTGGTCCTCGTGCTGGTGGGTATTTTGTCCGGCCTTTCATACAATGCTGTTCATGCCGGTTTGGTAAGAGCAAAACAAGCGGCCTGCGCCTCCAATCTGCGACAGATGGGAACTGCGATCATGCTTTACGCCGCGGAGAACAACGGTCGTTTGCCACAGACCTCCCATTCCGGCGTCAAAAGTAAGTCATGGATTTACAGTTTAGCCGCCTATTTGGACGACGTGGACAAGGTGAGAATTTGCCCGGCAGATCCGTTTGGGAAAAAGCGACTGGCTGAACAGGGGACCAGCTACACGCTCAACAGTATTGTTTTCAATCCGTCCTACGACGGCGATGGCAATATCGTAACGAAATTCGATAGCCTCCTACGAATCCCAAAGCCGTCCCGAACCCTTCTGGCATTTGTTGTGTCTGACCAGAAATTTGGGATCGGGGCGGATCACACCCACTCGGAGGAGTGGCGGAATTGGGTTTCGGTGCTCGTAGATACGACTCCTGATCGTTTTCGCCCAGGGCGAGCGTCCACAGATCGCACCGAAGGGCGGTCAAACTATCTGTATGCCGATGGCCATGTGGAATCCATGGATGCCAGAAAATTTAAGACACTCATTGACCAAGGAAGCAACCCTGCGATGCCTCCTGAATAGCTCGTTGACGGGCTTGGGAAAAATATGAAACAACCAGAAAGCTCTTTACGACATCATGCTTTTCCGCTGCGCTCGCGCTTACGCAGTCTCGTCGGGGACGTCTGCGCGTGCCTTCAGCAGGAGATGTTTTTCTGGGGATGTGACGCCGCGCATCCGGAGGGAAACCTCCTTGTCCAGTTTGGCTTGACGCGGATTGGGCGCTGCCACTCGGGCGGTGAAGGCAGCAGTCGTTATCGGATGAACTGGCGGGGTGGGACGGTGGAACTACACAGTTTTTGTGCAGGCTGGTATCCGCAATCCGGCGAAGGAGCTGTTTATATTCGCCATAGAGAGCGCCTTTATGCCTGTTCCAGCCAAGAACCGTTAACGCCCGGTGCTTACGAGAGCGAACATCACGCGGCGTCGCCCCCGGATGCCATGCTGGGAACCTGCCGTCCGTTACTGGAGTGGGTGTCGGAATACGAGTCGTGGGTGAGCGCGCACACCGCGGAAGGCTATCGGCACAAGTGCTGGATGCGATTGCTGTCGCACATGGGTGGCAGACCGTGGCTGCCCCCGGAACAAGCCCACGAATGGCGGCAATCATTCCTGGCCGATCCGGGTGCAACTCCCCGCGCAAAAGAGCTTCTGCGCGGTCGGCGCAGTAATCCCGAGGCTGGGTTTCGGTTGCCTGCGGTGCGAAAAAAGTGACGGGAAAATTTCAAATCCTGACGAGAATATGGCATCGGCAGCTTCGTTTTTTGCGCCAGTCGCCCGTTTCATCCGAAGCGTTATTGGGACTTTATTCACACCGAATGGTCCGGCTTGGTGCGCTCGAAGGGATATTTCTGGCTGGCGACATGGCACGACATGATCGGGCTGTGGTCCCAAGCCGGCGGCAGTGCCGAATACCGTCCGGTGGGATTCTGATGGGCAACAGCGACCGAACTGCCAGCCGACGAAAAGTCGCTGCGGGCGATCCGATCCGACTGGCAGGAACCTTATGGCGATCGCAGGCAGCAACTCGTCTACATCGGACAGGATCTGCCAAAAGACCAGATGCTTGAGGGGCTGTGCAAGTGGCTATTAAATGACCGGGAAATGGCCATGGAACCCGAGGGTTGGAAGGCGCGTCTGCGCGATCCATTTCCGAAGTGGACGCCCCAACTGGCAGAGCCTGAACTCGCGCATTCCCGCTGATGGGTTCCGGAAATTTGCATCAGGCTGCCCTAATAGACTCTTTCTTTGATTAACAGGTTTCACAGGAACCGTAGAGGATGATTTCGTGATCCTCCACGCAGAAATGTCGAGTCGTCATCGTCTTGATGCCCTCCAAGCATTTAGCCAGTTCAAACTCACCTTCACAACTGCGGCAGAGAAAATGGTGTTGATGGCCTTCATGGGCGGAATGTAGACGCAGCCCGTGTGCGTTGCGAATCTGTCCTGTCAGACGAGGGAAATTCTTCTTGCCAAGAAATGAGATTTCATTATCAATTATCTGCAATAATGATTTTTCGCCCATTTTTGCCCATACTTGCCGCCGTGGTGTTCATGGGTATATCCGCGCCGCTGTCCGCCCAAGAGGAATTATTTGACGAGCAGCAGGAGGCGCAGCCGTCCCGCGGGGCTTCGTGGTTGGAGGGCGACTACGCGCTGGGAGATTTCGGAGGCTACCGCGCGGAACTTGAGGATCGCGGTGTGTCGTTCTTCGGCGGCTATGCGGTGGAGGTCTGGGGCAATACAACGGGAGGGCTAAAGCGCGGGACGGTGTACACGGGCCTGCTCGACTTCGGAGTGGATTTGGATCTTGAGAAACTTGTGGGCTGGAAAGGCGCGACTTTTCATTCGAGCTGGCAGTGGCTTTCCGGTCGGGATGCCTCGGAGGATCTGGTCGGCAACATCTTCACGATTTCGAATATCGCGGGTTTCGACACCTTGCGGGCCTTCGATCTGTGGTTCGAGCAGGCGTTTTTCGACGACTTTTTTTCCATTCGCGTGGGCCAGCTCGCAGCTGACGACGAGTTTATCATCTCGGACACGGCTGGACTTTTTCTCAACAGCACCTTCGGGTGGCCGGCACTGGCGTCCGAGGCCCTCCCGAACGGCGGCCCGGCATCTCCGATGGCCACGCTGGGCATTCGCTTGGCGATCCATCCGACCGAGTGGTTCAGCTTTTTGTCGGGAGCTTTCCAAGGCAATCCCTTCGAGGAGAACGTGAATCGCCAAGGATTCCGATGGCGGCTCGACGAAAAAAACGGATTTACGTTTATCAATGAAGCGCAGTTCCGTTGGGACGACGCACCGCTGCCAGGTACGGTGAAAGCAGGCGGCTTTGCGAACACGGGTTTTTTCGAGCGTTCGAACGGCTCCGGCGATGAGGTGTGGGGGAATTTTGGATTCTATGGTGTGATTGATCAGGCGCTCTATCGGGAACCGGGTGTAGCCGTCGCGGCCCCGTTCATCAGAAAGAATGGCAAATCCACCGTCGCGCCTGATGGCAAGACCGCGAAGTCGTTCAAAGAGCCGATCATGGAGACCAAGCCGTCGAATCAGGGCCTCAACGCCTTTGTTCGTGCTGGATTCACGCCGCAGGACCGCAACTTCCTGAGCTTTTACCTCGACACCGGCTTGGCCTACACGGGACTGATTCCGGCGCGCGACGACGACGTTTTCGGTGTCGCACTCGGCTACGCGGATGTGAGCTCCGGTGCCGCGCAGGGGCTTTTCGACGAAGGCTCGCGTCAGGTCGGTTACGAGATTGTGATTGAGGCGGCCTACGCTGCCCAGATCACGCCCTGGCTCACGATCCAACCGGACGTGCAATACATCATCCGCCCCGGTGCCAGCGGCGACCTCGGTAATGCCTTCGTTTTGGGCGGGCAGGCGTCGGTGGTGTTTTAGTTAACGCGCAGACACTTCCCATACTACAATTTCACCGTCTGCGGAAGCCAGCGCGAGAGACGTGCCGCGGGGAGACCACGCCGCACACGAAATCGAGCCACGAAGCCGGTCGGCTCGGAGGGGTTTTTCGGATTTCGCTGGATTCCACAGCGCGGCCAGGCCTTCGGCGTCACCGCTCGCGAGGAGGAGGCCGTTGGGCTGATAGGCAAGGACCATGACGTTGGCGAGGTGAAGGTCGAGTTGCCGTGGTCGGGTTCCAGAGGGGCCTTTCCCGGAGACGTCCCAGACGGTGACAATTGGCCCGCCGCCGGTGGCGAGGTAGCGGCTGCCTCCGTCCCAAGCGAGTTCCCGGACCTTGGTGGCATAGCCGCTCATTTGAAGCTGCTCGCCTTCGCGGTGGGGAAGTTTCCAGAAATTGATGGACGCCTCTTGGCTTCCAGCGGCGACGTAGCGGGCGTTTGGGCTCCAGGCGAGCGAGAGGACTGAACCCTTCCATGCGAGGTCTTCGTAGGGTTCAGACTCGGCGAGGCGGAATAGCCGAACGCCACCGTAACAGGCCGCGCCGATGGCTTTGCCGTCGGGACGCCACTGGATGGCGGAGATCGTGCTGGAGAAATCGGTTCGTTCGAAGGCGACGCTGCCGTCCGGCATCCAGACGCGCAGCTCGCGGCCGGAGGCCGTGGCAAGGTGCGTGCCATCGGGCGACCAGGCGACCTGCTCGACCCAAGTGCGACCGGCCTTGATGGCGAGGGTCTCGCGGCCTTCCGTCCAAAACCGCGCATGGCCGTCTTGCCCGCCAGTGACGAGGCCGACTTCGGACCAGGTCACCGCGAGGGTGCCGAGCGGATCGGCGGCGGCTGTCCAAGCGCTTTCTCCGGTCGCGGCGTCGAGGACGTGGAGCTGGCCTTCGCCGCAGCAGGCCGCGAGTTGCGCGCCGTCGGGGGACCAGGCGAGTCCGGTGACGTGGTCACCAACGGCAGCGCTCCATCGGGTGGCGGAGGCGGTGGCGGTCACGCGAGGCAGGAGCGGAAACCGTCTTCGAGTTCGGCACGGTCGAGGTTGCGACCGATGAAGATCATTTTGCTACCGCGCTCTTCGGAGTCCTCCCAGGGGCGATCCTGCTTTCCGTCGAAGAGCATGTGGACGCCTTGGAAGACGAAGCGGTTGTCCGCGCCTTTGATGTTAAGAATGCCCTTCATGCGAAAAATGTCGGGGCCTTTGAAGCGGAGGAGTTCGCTGATCCATTCGTTGAGCCGCTTGGGATCGACGGGACGGGATTCCGTAATGCCGACCGAAGTGACGCTCTGGTCGTGCGAGTGGCTGTGGGCGTAGGCCTGCGAACGGACGGGCGTGACGGTCTGCCCGTCGCGCGTGAGCTTCATCTCGAATTCGTCGGGGTGGTGCTGGGTGAAAAATGCGAACGCGCCGGGGCTGGCGACGTCGAGAGTAAAGGTCGCGCCGTCGGGCGTGAAGACGAGGGTGTTGAGCTGGCCGTTGGCCGAGACAGTACCGCCGGGCACAATCTCCGTCGCGGAATCTGAGAAGGCGATGATGGCGGCTTTGCGTGCGGCGTCATAGGCCGTGTCGTCAGCGGCGGCAAGCGGAGTGGCGAGGAGGTCCATCACGGGGTCGGGACCGGTCTCGAATTTCATTTCGTAGCGTCCGGCCTCAAGTTCGTAGACGCCGCCCCATTCGAAGGGGACTTCCTCGGTGAGGAAGTCGGCGTTGAGTTCGAGCTTCGCGTCGAGGTCGAAGGCGCGGACGCCGAGCAGGTGGTCCATAGCGAGCTCAGCGTTCTGCGTGCGGTGGATCTTGCAACTTGCGTTCATCGAGCGGATGCGGGATTCGAGCGTGTCGAGTTCTTCGGGTGTGGCGAGGTCTGTCTTGTTTAGGAGGAGGACGTCGGCGAAGGCAATCTGCTCCTGACATTCGCTACTGGTGTCGATGTGCTGGAGGACATGTTTGGCGTCCACCATGGTGATAATGGCGTCGAGCGAAAAGCTGTCCTTCATTTCGTCATCGACGAAGAACGTCTGCGCGACGGGGGCGGGGTTGGCGAGGCCAGTGGTCTCGATAAGGATGTGGTCGAATTTATTCGCCCGCTTCATGAGGTTGCCAAGGATGCGGATGAGATCACCGCGCACGGTGCAGCAGATGCAGCCGTTGTTCATCTCGAAAATCTCCTCGTCTGCATTCACTACGAGTTCATTGTCGATACCGATTTCGCCGTATTCGTTTTCGATCACGGCGATGCGTTTGCCATGATTCTCGGTGAGAATGCGGTTGAGAAGAGTGGTTTTTCCTGAACCAAGAAAGCCGGTCAGGACGGTCACGGGGACGAGAGTTTGTTTAGTCATGATAGGGTGGTGGGCAGAACGGGGAGGGAGTTACCCTGCCCCGCTCCACAATTTTGATTTGAGATCGATCAGCCTTTGGCTTGAGCCACCACGTAAACCTTGGCCTCAGCCAAAGTGATGGTGACACTGGCTTTTTTTGCCAGTGCAACAACGGCAGAGAGGTCGGAATCCAAGTGCGCGAGGTCGCGGGTTGCATGGTTGAAATCGTTCAACGCATGGCCAATGTCCTTGAGCGCGTGTTCGAGGTCTTTTTCCGCGTGATTTTTGTCCTTACCGGCATGCTCAAGATCGGTCTTGGCGTGTTCGGCTTTTTTTCCGCCAGCCTCCCAGTCAGCGAGCGCGTGTTTGAAATCAGTGATCAAATGATCGAAGTCCTTTAAGGCATGAGCCGTGTCCTGCTTCGCGTGTTTGAGGTCTGCAATGGCATGAGTCAGATCATTACGGGCGTGTTTGTAGTCCTGGATAGCATGTTCGATTTTTGCGGCGGCCCTGGGTTCGCTGGCGAGGAAGGCTTCGAGTGTTTTGCTCATGGTATTAGTGTTTGATTTGGGTGTTTTCCGGGTTGGTGAGAATGCCTATCGCTCCATCCGAAGGATGAAGCGGCAAACGGTCTCGGTGATCAGGTAGAGAACGAAGAGGATGGTGGTAATCCAAAAGCTGGGTGGCCAATTGGTGAGGCAGGCAAGAAGAATGCCACTCCATACCGAGAATAGCGCGATAGCTACAGAGCTGGTAATGCCTGCCCAAAAATTACGGCAAATCCGGGCAGCGATGCCGGCTGGTCCTATAATGAGTGAGAAGACGAGGAGGATGCCAACGACTTGGCTGGCGAGGGTTACCGATACCGCCAGAATCACCATGAAGGCCACCGACAAAACTGACAAAGAAATGCCCCGCGCTTCTGCCAGATCGGGCTGAACGCTCGCAAAAAGAAGCCTTCGTGAAAAAATGAGCAAAGCGCCGAGGCTGATCGCGGCAAGAATGAGCGTCTGAAAAATCTGGTGGTGGGAAACGCCGAAGATATTTCCGAACAGAATGGCGGATGCCTGCCCCGCGAAGCCCTTGTAGAGGGCAAGAAACAAGGTGCCGATGCCGAGGGAAATGGAAAGGACCATGCCAATCGCCATTTCGCTGCGCTGGATTCGATTGCCGGATGCTCCCATCATCCCTCCCGCTAGAACCGAGATGATGAGCATTCCTTCAAGGGGACTCAATGCGAACAGAGCCGCTCC
>JBDNGG010000339.1:0-1913 GCA_041689405.1 Terrimicrobiaceae bacterium
CGAACATCGCGGTGGGAGATTCCGCCGGCGAGTATGCCACGCAATGATCCACGCCGCCCACACTGAGGACATACGGATGGTCGCGATGGGCAGCGGACAGCGAGCGAATACCATGGGGCGCGAGGAATTCGTTTTCGTCCAGCATCCGTTGGAGGATGCGCTGAAGTCGATCCTTGGTGGGTAGTGCCAGCAGCGATTCTTGTCCGTTTTTTAGGTGAGCGAGCCAGGTGATTCGCTCCGATAATTCCGGTCGATTTTCTATGAACCAGTCCATCCGGCGGCGAAATCCGTGGAGCGATTTCACCACCTCATCGTCGAGGATCTCAACTGCCAGCAGCGGAATGAGGCCGACCATCGAGCGCGTTTTCAAGACGTGCAGGTCGCCATCGATTTGCAAGTGATCGTAATAAAATCCATCCTCATCGTCCCAGAGTCCGGTGCCGTCGAAGTGATTGATTGCATCCGTGATGGCGATGAAATGTTCGAAGAACTTCGAGGCCATGTCTTGGTAGGCGGGGTTTTCCTTTGCCAGTTCCAGCGCCATCGCGAGCATCGTCAGGCAATAAAACCCCATCCATGCCGTACCATCAGCCTGGGATAATTTTCCGCCTCCGGGCAATGGCTTGGAACGATCAAAGACGCCGATGTTGTCCAGGCCGAGAAAGCCGCCGGAAAAGAGATTGTTTCCGTCTTCATCTTTACGGTTCACCCACCACGTAAAATTGAGCAGAAGCTTCTGGAATGCACTCTCAAGGAATACCCGATCGCGAAACCCCCGGGCATCAGCAATCTTATAAACCCTCCAGACTGCCCACGCGTGCACAGGTGGGTTCACGTCGCCAAATGCCCATTCGTAGGCCGGAAGTTGGCCGTTCGGATGCATATACCACTCGCGTAGCAGCACGGTGAGCTGCTGCTTGGCAAAGACCGGATCCAGCCGCGCAAATGGGATCATGTGAAACGCAAGATCCCACGCGGCAAACCAGGGGTACTCCCATTTGTCGGGCATGGACAAAATTTCCCGGGCAAATAAATGTCGCCACTGGATGTTGCGACCGGATTTTCTGGATTCCGGTGGCTCGGGCGGACGGTCGTCGCCGTCCAGCCAGTCCGGAACGACAAAGTTGTAAAATTGTTTAGTCCAGACGAGACCTGCGTAGGCCTGCCGTGCGATGGATTTTTGGTCCAAGCTCACCTGCCCGGGTATCAGTTCCGCATAAAACTCATCCGCATCCTGCAGCCGCGTGGCAAATATTTTCTCGCAACGGTCCGGATCAAACTCGCCGAGATTTACTTGGCGCGCACGCAATTGAAAACATAGCGAAACCGATGCGCCTGCGTCGATTTCCAGCCGGTGCAGCGCCGCCACTTTGGTGCCGGTGTCATCGGAATTCACTGCCTCCGTCTCACCGCCGACCACATAATCATGAAAAGCATCCTTTGTTCCGCGCTCCCCGGCGGGCTGCCCATACAGCCGCTGCACGTTGGTGTCGTTTTCCGTAAATAACCACCGGTCGGGCCTCGTTTCGGCAAGGAATTCGAAGTTTTGCAGCTTCGAATGTGCACACATCAGCCGCCGTGCATGGGTTTTGGTGATCGATGGACGGCTGACCTTGTCCTCGTATTTACACCCCCAAGACCACGTGTTCCGAAACCAGACGGTAGGCAACACATGGATCGGTGCCCGATCTGGCCCCCGATTTGCGATGGTGATCCGGATATACGTGTCGTTCGGATCCGCCTTCGCGTATTCGACGGTCACATCAAAATACCGGCTGTCGTTGAAAATGCCGGTGTCCGCCAATTCATACTCCGGGACGTCCCGCCCAAGCCCCCGATTCACCCGCACGAGTTCCTCATACGGGAATTCCCGCTGCGGGTATTTATAGAGACCCTTCGCATACGACTGAGTC
>JBDNGG010000340.1:0-5045 GCA_041689405.1 Terrimicrobiaceae bacterium
AAATCAAGATACAAGTTCTTGCATGTTGCATTTGCGCAATATGCAAGACCTGATCCCTCCGATAAGTTCACCCGGCGCAATCGGCTGCCGGTGGCGGACTTTGACCTGTGGGTGGTGAGCAAGGAAGACCTCATTCTTTCCGAGCTGCATTGGGCGAAGGAATCACAATCCGGGCGACAGCGCGCCGATTGAGAGAACTTGATTGCGACGGGGTGTGACGGCGGGTATTTAAGGTCATTGTCAGCAGCATTGAAACAAACAGATATGCTGACACGGGTTTTGCCGCGGAAGACACCCCGCCGGAGATCAGCGCTTATTTCCAGCGCATTCACAATGCACCGCGCCCGCGGTGAGCTGGATTAACTGGCGCTAAGGGCCTCGGTGGTTTCGACTAAATGGTCCTGCGTGAGGCCGAACGATTTTTCCTCATCCGGAACGCTTGACATCCTCGTGCCCCCTTTTAAGATTCCCTTCCCCGATTATCACAAACAACCGACCTGGGAATATGGCACACACCGAAGTTATCCTTACTCAAAATCTTTCGCCCCTCGGAGCAGAGGCAGACATCGTCCGCGTTCGTCGCGGCTACGCACGCAATTTTCTTCTTCCGACGGGAAAAGCGCTTGAAGTCAACGCCGGCACCCTGCGTTCGATCAATCACCTCAAGATGAAACGTGCCGAGCGTGAAGCGCGTGAGATCACCGCGGCCGAAGAACTCGCGTCCCGCATTCAGAAAATGAACCTCACGTTCACGCTGGAAACCGGCGAAACGGGCAAGGCTTTTGGATCGATCACATCGAAAGACATCTCCGAGCGTCTCCAGGCGGAATTGAAAAACGTGGATCTGCCACGCCATGCCATCACTCTCGATAAAGGCATCAAGGAAACGGGTGAACACGAGGTTGCAGTGAAACTCCACGCTGACGTCGTAGCCAAGCTTCGAATCAAAGTCTCTTCCTCCTCCGCCGAATCCGGTGAGGGAGCAGGTAAAGACGATTCCGCAAAGCGCCAGTCGTAGTAGTCTCAGCCACGCCAGCTTACAGCGCGCATGGCTACGTCCTCTTCTGCCGAAGATCCCTCCCGCCCTCAAGACGGGAAGGATTTTAAGCGCACCAAAAAGCCTGCCAACCAAGCGACGCGGGCATCTTACCTCGCTGACGTACATCGGGCGTTACCGCAGGCGATGGACGCGGAAAAGGGCGCCCTGTGTTCTGCGCTATTGTCACCCAACGAGGTAATGGGTGAGTGCATCGAGCGACTCACCGAAAAACATTTTTATCATCCTCCGCATCAGGTTCTTTTCTTGATGCTTGTTGAGATCTGGAAAGAAAATAAGCCGGTTGATTTTATCACAATCACGCAGGCGCTGGAGGATAAAAACCTGCTCGACCAAGCGGGTGGTGGTGCCGCGATCTCTGAGCTTTTTACGTTCGTTCCCACCGCAGGGAATGCGAGTTACTACCTCGACATCCTCCATGAGAAATTTCTGCTTCGAGAGATGATCTCGACGTGCACCGAATTTTCCGGGCGCTGCTACGAAGAACAGGGAGACGTCAAAATGCTTCTTGATGAAGTCGAAGCGCGCGTCCTCCAAATCGGGGAAGAGCGATTTAAAGGCGAGTTACCCGTGATGAAAGATCATGTGCTTGCGGCCATCGCGGAAATCGAAAACCTGTATAAAAATAAGGGTGGATTGACCGGACTTTCCACTGGATTTGCCAAGTTGGATCAAATGACCGGCGGGATGCGTGGCGCTGAGATGTTTGTTATTGCTGCGCGCCCGTCGATGGGCAAAACGGCTCTTGCCATGAACATCGCCGAACACGTGGCCATCGAACTCAAGAAGGCCGTTGGCGTGTTCAGCCTGGAAATGAGCAGCAGCCAACTGGTGCAACGTTTGCTTTGCTCCAACGCCCGCGTGAACCTCCAACGCATCCGCGACGGGTTCCTGAGTCGGACCGACAGCGAAAAAATTTATCGCTCTGCAAAATCGCTGGTGGACAGCCAGATCTTCATTGATGACACGCCGGGCATCAGCATTCTGGAACTCCGCGCCAAGGCGCGACGGATGCGGCAGCGCAACAACATCGAGTTGGTTGTCATTGACTACCTCCAGCTTCTCAAATCGCATTCGCGCCGGGCACAAGACAATCGTCAGATAGAAATTGCCGAAATCTCGAGCGGCGTGAAAGCACTCGCTAAAGAGCTGGATATCCCGGTGATTGTGTTGGCTCAGCTCAACCGAAATCCAGAAAGCCGATCGGGCGCGAGCAAGGGTCGCCCGAAGTTGAGCGATCTCCGTGAATCGGGCTCCATCGAACAGGACGCCGACATTGTTGGTCTTTTAGTGCGATCCGAGGTTTACGAGGATGACGCGGAGGCCAAACAGGAGATCTCCGGCGAAGCGGAGCTCATCATTGCCAAGCAGCGAAATGGTCCGATTGGTGACATCCCGCTTTCCTTTCTCAAGGAGTTCACCCGCTTTGAAGACCGGGCAGATAACCGCGACGAGGCGTCCTAGCGGCGATCAGGACTCGCTGAGCCGAGCTTTTGGCGCGTCGTTCAGCAATTGATGAGCCTCGCGCAAAAGGTCCGGAATCCGGTCACCGAAAGGGCTACGAGTGAGCGCGGATCGAATCGCATCATCGTCAAATCCCACCGCCTTGGCGCCCGGAAACCAATGGTCCGCGTTTCCCAATAGATTGTAGCGCATTTTTCCAAATGCCACGAGGTCGAGCGCCTTAGCCAGATTGGACAGTCGCAGGATTTCCCATACATTAATTTCGCCTGGGATCTCATTGCACTCTGGAATCCCGTGCTGCCAGTTGTCGTACCAATCCCGGCCGAGCACGCGCTGCAGCTCTGCGACGAGGCGCTCGTCGATTTGTGCCACGAGAGCATCAGACCCATCCAGCTGATCCAAGGCACGCAGGTGCTCATCAAAATCCTGAGGTTTTGAAGCGCCGATGCTGAGCGTGTGGACCTCGGGATGCTGCAGGCAAAACAGATCGTTGAATATCATCGGCGAGAGCGGATCACACAAGTTTACAAGTTTTTGCGGCGGCTCGTAGAGTTTCCCTCCTTTGTCGTTCGGGCTGATAATGAAAACCCCCATGTCGTGACGGGTGGCGGCTTCGATGGCGGGCCAATTGCGACGATTCACCCAGTACCAGTGGACGTTAAAATAGTCGAATTCGCCAGTTTCCACCGCATCAACGATCATCTGCTGGGGGCCGTGGGTCGAGAATCCGACAAACCGCACCCGTCCCTCGCGCTGGAGTTGGCGACAAACTTCCATGCAACCCCCGGGCCGCAGCGCCAGGTCGAGCAAGTGATGCGTGTTGATCCCGTGCAGCGAAAGCAGATCCACGTGATCGAGATTCAAATACCGCAGCGACGTTTCAAACGTCTCAAGGAATTCCTCCGGCGTCTCACGCGGCGAAACTTTCGTCTGGACGATTAGTTTCTCGCGAGGGAATTTCGGAAGGATCTGCCCGAGCTGCATCTCCGAGGTGCCGTATCCCCGGGCGGTCTCGATGTGGTTGATTCCCACCTCTACGGACCGGCCGATAGTCGCCTCGAGATTTTCCTGATTTGCGCGCGGTATATCCTCCATTGGGACGTCCTTCCAGTCATGCTGGTATCGCATCCCCCCGCAGGACAAAACGGGCATCTGGAGCTCTGTGCGGCCAAAACGTCTGTAGATCATAGGGATTTTACGCCCGGCGGCGCATGACGGCTAGTACTTCGATCTCTGCAGTCTGTGCAAACATGTCGAAAGGTTGAGCACTTACCAGATCATACCCGGCGGACAGGAGTTTCAGGTCACGTGCAAGGGTGGCTGGATTACAGGAAATATAAGCAATCGTCTCCGGCCCGTGCCTCAATAAAACATCGCATACCCCGGTGCTTACGCCTTGCGCGGGAGGATCGAGAATGACCTGAGTTGAGGTATCCGGCGCAGCAGCAAATGCCACCTCTAGTTGCTGGGCGACGTCACCGGCGAGATAGGTCTCATTTGGTGCTGCGGCAGCCCTCGCGGTTTCAACGGCAAGCGTATTCCATTCGATGCCGACGACGGACTCGAAACGCGCAGCGAGACGCTTGGCGAAAAACCCGGAGCCACAATACGCATCAATGAGGCGTTGACCGCCTTGCTCGAAAACCTGATCCACCGCTTGCAGCAAAAGATCGGCAATGCCATCGTTGGTCTGGTGAAACCCCGTCTGCGCGTTATTTTCGCGGATCGTTTTCACCCCATCATCAAGGTCACGTTTGCGCCATGCGGCCAACCACTCATTGACTGGCTCCGAGGCGAGCAGGCAACGGTCGATCTCAACGAGCTTTTGTCCACCCCGCTGAAAAAACCCGACGCGCCCGCGTTTGACATGCACGGTAATTCTGTTGCGATATCCCAATTGGTTGGGTGACCCAACGGCGGGCAGGACGTTAGGATTCTCAAAACCTCCCAACCGCTTAAGCATCTGAGCGACCTGAGATGACTTGATAGCCAGCTGATCTTCGTATGGCAGGTGCTGATAGGCGCATCCCCCACAGGTCCCGAAATACGGACAAGGAGGCTCTACGCGCCGGGTCGAGCGCTCGGAAAACCCGGTTACTCTGCCCTCGGCGAAACGCTTAGTACGCTTCGTGAGCTCCACAAAAACGCGCTCGCCGGGTGCCACATCTGGAACAAAACATGCCATTCCATCCGGCAGTCGGCCCACGCCTTTTCCGCCGAATGCAATGTCATCTATGGTGATTGGGAAAGTCTGCTGAAACACGGGGCGCATGGTGGCGGGCTTCGAGGGGGATGACGAGGGATTTAAATCCATGGCTCACACGGGACACAAAGACACGGGGCAACGCACCTAGAACCCCCGGTAATGGTAACTTAAGACACGGTAGGATTGAGGGCCCTGGTCCGCAGAATACAAAAACAGCCGAAGCGACGTGTATGGCTGTGTCCACTGGTAGCCCACGACCGTTTGGAAAATCCCCTCTTCGGATCCGCGCTGACGGGCAATATTCCTGCTGGTCCCGTA
>JBDNGG010000341.1:0-9422 GCA_041689405.1 Terrimicrobiaceae bacterium
CTCCTCGGAACACGTCGGCAGCTTGTTTTCGGATATCGAGTTAGGCGACGAAGAGAAACTGGACGCCGGACGGACTCACCGGATTTAATGCGGCGGGCTCCGGTAAAGACCGTGCCGGCACGGATCTCCGAATGGGTCTGGCGTGGCGTGTGCTGAATGATGGTAAAATCGCGCAGATGTGGTTTGTCTCGGATCGGAACGATGCTTCTAGAATACAGACTGCAGAGTCTATCGCAAACGCGCTTGTATCTCCGCAGTAAAATCCGACCATTCTCCACACCCACGCGCTTTAACACACTCGTCTTAAGGCGAATAAACAATCGCTACCGCCATCGCCATCGCCACCGCTCGACTCTCTCTGCCTCAGGCAACAAACTATGAGTAACGCCCCCCTCACCACCACCACCACCTCTTGGTTTAGCCGGCTCGGTAAGGCGACTGGCGAAGTCATTCTTGGTGTCATCCTTTTCCTCGGCTCGTTTGTCCTGCTCACCTGGAATGAGGGGCGGGCAATCCAGCGCGAGAAAACACTGACGGCGGGTGCCAGTCAGGTCATCTCGATCTCCTGTGACAAATTGCTTGCCGAGAACGATGGGAAATTAGTGCATTTCTCCGGTGAAGTTTTATCGGACGGGCCAGCGAGTGATCCCGTTTTTGGGATCACTGCCGACGCAGTCAAACTCCGGCGTGACGTCGAAATGTATCAATGGAAGGAATCCGGGCAATCCTCGACGAGGCAAGAGCTCGGTGGCGGAGAAGAGACGACAACGATGTATTCCTACTCCAAGGGGTGGTCGTCCATGGTGATTGATTCATCTCGATTTCATGTGACGGACGGGCATGTCAATCCGGGTGAAATCGCAACGGATAGCGCCACGTTTGATGCGGATGGGATTTATGTCGGGGAGTTTGATTTACCACCCAGCTTAGTCGCCTTGATTGATAATTATTCCCCTCGTCCGCTGACTTTGGAGGAAGCGAAGGGTGCGACTGATAGATACGGGGTGCCGATCCGGCTTATCGCCGGGGCTTTGCTTTATATCGGTGAAAATGCTTCCGCCCCGCAGATCGGGGACCTCAAGATCACGTTCCAAGAGGCTGAGCACGGACCGGTGAGTGTGATTGCGGGCCAGGTTGGGACCACGCTTGAGCCGTTTTCTGTGGGAAAGATGGGCACCATCGAATTACTAAAAACCGGCACATTTAGCGCGGCGGTGATGTTTCAGCAAGAGCAAGAGGGCAATGTCGTGCTCACATGGATTTTGCGGTTGGCCGGGTTTGTGATGATGCTCATCGGGCTTTCACTGGTCACGAATATCATCTCGGTGGTTGCAAGTGTGATCCCGTTTTTAGGGAATATCGTGGGTGCCGGAGCGGGGTTTCTTGCGTTTGCTGTCGCGCTGCCACTGACACTTGTAACGATTGCGTTAGCTTGGACCGCTTACCGGCCACTGATCGGAATCCCACTGCTCACCGTCGCCGCTGGACTCGTCTACTTTGCAGGATCGAAACTGCTCAAAAACCGAAAGAAGCCACAAATCACGTGAGGACGAGGTTTTTGCGTGACCAACGAAGCAATGTTAGAGGAACGTTTTGTGACGAAAAATAGAACCATCGTCCAGAGCGAGGCCTTTATCCTGGCTCGCTCTGCGGAGTATAAGTTCGGCTTCGTTCTTAGTTAGCGGCCTGTAATGGCTCGCCTGCGGCTTTCCAGCCCTTGAGGCCGGGAGCAAAATGTTTCACGTTGGTGTAGCCGAGGTCTTTTGCGGCTTGAGCAGCGCGCGCGTAGGCACCGCAGGACTCGCTGCTGCAATAGGCTACGATGAGCGTGTCTTTGTCGGCCGGAAGTTTCGCAGCGAGTTCGCCTTTCACTGCCGCGAAATCGATAGCTCCAGGGATGTGGCCCTTGGCGTAGGATTCGCTTCCGTTTACGTCGATTACCGTCACATTTTTATCCGCGATGGACTTTTTTAGGTCATCCATGCTGATGTCCGGGAAGGCTCCGGCAAAAGCATTGACGGCGAAAAAGGCGAGGGCACTGAGGGTGATTGCTAGTTTTTTCATGGAAGGAAAGCTAACCCTCAACGCGTAACTTGCAAGGGACCAAAATCTGCGGGAGATATTTTGTTCCGATCTACGCAGAAAAACTCTCGCCGCACGAGCAGTGGGCGACTGCATTGGGATTGGTGACTTTAAATCCACCCTTCTGGAGGTCGTCGCTGAAATCGAGTTCCGATCCGCTGACGAAAAGCGCGCTCTTGGGATCGATCAGCACGCGCACGTCCTGACTCTCAACGAGGATATCGCGGTTTGCCGGGCCGTCGGTGAGATCCATTTTATACTGGAGCCCGGAGCATCCCCCGCCGATCACTGCGACGCGAAGGGCTCCCTGTGGACGTCCTTGTTTTTCCAACAGACCACGGAGCTTCCGGCTTGCAGCTTCGGAGATTCGAATCAGCTTTTCGTTGCCAATACGGTATTGAATATTGCCTGCGGTGATCAGTGACATGGACCTATGTTGCCATGCTCTGTGCGGAGGTTCAAGCGCCGCCTGTCGCCAATGTGAGCATTTCTTACTCGTCGAACGGCTGGTGATGCTGCAGTGTGAAACGAGTTAATACAATTATCTATGATTTGTTTAGGCATTGATTGTGGCACACAAAGCACCAAGGCGATCGCGATGGATTTTGATTCCGGTCGGGTTTTGGCATCGGCATCGCATCCGCATCATCTCATTGAGGGATTGCCTGCGGGGCATATGGAACAAAATCCCTCGGATTGGATCACGGCGGCCGATGTAACTGTCCGCGCCGTGCTCGATCAGCTGGGTGCCCGCCGGGGCGAGGTTCGTGGCCTCGGTGTTAGCGGTCAGCAGCATGGGCTCGTGGTGCTCGATAGCGATGACGCCGTGGTACGACCGGCCAAGCTCTGGTGCGACACATCGACGGTTTCGCAATGCGATTCGATCACCGCGCATTTCGGCGGCAGCGGGACGGTAATCGAGATGGTCGGCAACGCGATGTTGCCTGGTTACACCGCTCCGAAGATCCTGTGGCTGCGGGAGGAGGAGCCTGCAAATTGGGAGCAGGTGACGTCTGTGATGTTGCCACACGACTACTTGAATTTTTGGCTCACGGGGAGGAAGACGATGGAATACGGCGATGCGTCCGGCACCGCGCTCATGGACGTCCGCACGCGTGAGTGGTCGCACCCGATGCTGGATTTTATTGATCCGCGGCTCAGTTCCATGCTTCCTGAGTTGCAGTCGTCGCTGGCTGCAGCGGGTCAATTGCGCGCCGAGCTTCGGGACGCCTGGGGGTTGTCCGGTGAGGTGGCGGTTAGCGCAGGCGGCGGTGACAATATGATGGGCGCCATTGGCACGGGTAATACGACTGCGGGATGCGTCACGGCAAGCCTAGGGACATCGGGCACGCTTTTTGCGCGTTCCGACCAAGCGGCTATCGATCCTCTTGGTGAAGTTGCGGGATTTTGCGACAGCACGGACCGCTGGTTGCCGCTCGTTTGCACCATGAATGTGACATTGGTCACGGAGCTGGCGCGCGGGATGTTCGGCTGGAGTCATGCGGACTATGATGCCGTGCTGGCTAGCACGCCTGCGGGCGCGGATGGGCTTCTTTTGCTGCCTTATCTTGTGGGTGAACGCACGCCGAATTTGCCGCATGGGTGTGGGGTGCTGCATGGCTTGAACGTGACGAATATGACGGCGGCCCATATTGCGCGTGCGTGCATTGAGGGCGTGACCCTGGGACTTGGCTACGGGTTGACGCGGCTGCGGGAGCTTGGGATTGCTCCGACCGAAATCCGACTGACCGGCGGAGGAAGCCATAGTCAGGCATGGCGTCAGATCGCCGCGGACGTATTTGAAGTTCCGGTGGTGTGTTTAAAGACGGGTGAGGGGGCTGCGCTCGGGGCTGCGATTCAGGCTGCCTGGGTGGCCAGCGATGCCGGGCAAGCGAGTGGTACGGCTTTCCATGATTTTGCGGCGACGTTTGTTATTCTCGATGAATCCACCCGGGTGGAGCCGAATCCAGCAAATGCCACCGTATATCGCAATGCGTTGACGCGGATGAACGCGCTTAGAAACTGCCTTCATTCAGCGAAATTGCTATGAACAAGCGTATCGTAGTTGCCGCCACGGGAGCCAGCGGAGCCATCTATCTGAGCCGCTTCCTCAAGTATCTGGGTGATGCGGGCGTCGAAATTCACTTGGTCCTCAGCAGCTACGCCAAGCAGGTGATCCACGAGGAAATCGGCACTTTGGATCTTCCGCAGGGTGTCCGCGAGTATTCGGATAAAACCATGAGTGCTCCATTCGCCAGTGGATCGACGCAATTTGATGCGATGGTCATCATGCCCTGTTCGATGGGCACGGTCGGTCGGATTGCGGCTGGCACTAGCGAATCGCTGATCCTGCGGACCGCCGATGTTTTTCTCAAAGAGCGACGAACACTCATCCTCGTGCCGCGCGAGACACCGTGGAATCTCATCCATGCCCGCAACGTTGTAGCTGTGATAGAGGCTGGCGCGCATGTCCTGCCGGCGATGCCGTCGTTTTACAGCCATCCAGCGACCATCGAGCAGGCAGTCGATACGGTCGTGTGGCGTGCGCTGGATCAGGTGGGCGTCCCGGCACCCAACGCCTGTCGCTGGTGCGAGTCGGATGAAAACGATTCCTCGACATCCTGAGCTAAATGGAACTGATTTGCCCACGACGGAACTTGATCAAATCTTTCGCGTAGCGTGACAACTACCCCGGCTAGGCCGAATAATCCAATTGGTCCATTTAAAGATGACGAGCTAAGACGTATTGTCACAGACGTTCCTTCCTTTGAGAAAGTCTTTGATGCGTTCCCGATACTTGTAGTCGTAAAAAGTGCTTGTAAGGGTTCGTTTGGTAAAATTCTAATTTGGAACCCATTCGCTGCGGAGCTAACGTGGGTTTTCCGCGAAGATGCGGCAAGGCATCAGAAAAATAAGTATTTGCCTGCAGAGCCGCGTCAATTTTTTGCCCAAAAAGATCGGGAGCCCATGGGGAGGCGCGATCCTGTAGGGGAGCCGACCCAAAGCAGCAAGGGCGAAACCCGCGTGCAATGTTGACTGTATCGCAGAATATTTCCGAGCACCACGAGATGTCTCAGGCCCCTCAGCGGGAGCGCGATCTGATTGACGGAATTCTAGCGAATGCTCCTGTAGGGATTCTGGTCAAGAGTCTGCTGCCCGAAACACACGGCCGCTGTCTCGTCTGGAATCGGGCGATGGACCAGATGTTTAAGCAGCCAGCAGAAGCGGTGATCGGTAATACGAGCGTCGATGTGTTTGATCCGGTATTGGCAAGTGTTTTCAGCGAGCAGGATCTGTGGGCGTCCTTGGGGGGGCACATCATGGCAGTTTACAATTGCGGCGTCAGATGTCGGGGTTTGGGATTGGAACCCGAAGACCCGCGAAGTCTGTCTCTCGCAGCGAATATTTGAATTGATGCGGGTTCCGGCGGATTTTCAATGCAAAAATCTGATCGAATTGGAACATTTCGCACATCCGAAAGACATCCCCGGACTGAAGAGTGCCATGGCATCTCATCTGCAGGTTGAGGCGGATGTCTTCCAGGTGGAGATCCGACTCGATAGCGAGTCTGCTGATGAAGTCTGGTTGCTCCTTAACGGCAAGGCGCAGATCAATCCGTCGGGCGAACCGACGCGAGCTATACGCGCCGTAGCAGGCATTACCGCCCTGAAACTAGCGGAGCGGCAGATAGCGATCACGATGCAATCCGCGCAGTCGGCGAATTGCGCGTAGGGTGATTTTCTCGCGATGATGAGTTATGAGATCCGCACGCCGTTGAACGGAGTGCTGGGATTTTCCGACCTGCTTGCTGAAATTAAGCTCAATGATCAGCAGCGGAAATTCTTGTAAACAATCCGCGACAGCGGGGGTGCCTTACTCGTGAGTATTAACAATATTCTCGATTATTCAAAATTTGAAGCAGGGAAATTAGATATTGATCTCAAGCCCACCGAGGTCCGGCAGGTTGTTCATTCGCTGATCGCGTTTTTTCATCCACAGGGTGAGGAAAAAAGGAATCGAACTGCGCTTGCAGATCCACTCGTCTATTCCTGCGAATTAGCTTTTTACGTGAACTATTCCGGATTTGTATCTCGCCGGGTGACCACCGGCGTTTGTTCGAAGCGTTCAATCAACTCGATACCACGATCGCTCACCGATTTGGCGGAACGGGCCTGGGGCTTTTGATCGTAAAACGGCTTTCCGGACTTATGGGCGGAGGTGTTCGCGTTGGAATTACGGTGGGCGTGAGTAACACATTTTTTGTGGCTCTCTCGTGTCGGTTGGTAAGCGATGACCTCGATCCCCGCAAGACGACGCTCATGCTGCCCGATATCACACCGTGCTTCGCGAAGTCGCACCGCTCAAAAATCCTGGTTGCCGATGATAATCCAGCGAACCGCAAACTTGCGCGGCTGCTTTTACAGGAATTTGGCCACACGACAGACGAGGCGGAGGACGGTTTCCGGGCCGCATTGACAAAAAATAAACGTTACATATGGGATGTTTCCTAGGGGCTGGAATTTTCGGACCATTGGCCGAGATGGCAGGTCGTGCAGACGAGACGTGGAGGCCGTGCGTGGCTGGATCAATGGGGCTCTCTGCGTTACGCCGCGAACACCGCGTTTATGGCATGCATTGCCGCACGGATTCCCGGTATGCCGAATAGATCGCGCGATCAGGCATTTGTAAAGCGACTGATCGCTTACATTCTCGGTGAGAACCCGGTCCGCCGGAGTTATGTGGTGGGATATGGCATAAACCCCCCGATCAACCCGCACCATCGGGCTGCACACGGATCGACCACCGGAGACATCAACGACCCCGTCGAGAACCGGAATGTTTTGTTTGGGGCATTAGTGAGCGGGCCGTCTGCGCCCAATGATTTCTCCTATGTGGATGACCGCTCCAACTTTATTACCAACGCGGTTGATCTCGACTACAATGCGGGGTTCGCCGGAGCGCTTGCCGCCCTCGCGGAGGAGGCACCGTAGGTTTTTGTAACGATCATTTGCGTCGTCGCTCAGCCGTGAGCACAAGGTTTGACAGCCGGCAAGAATCAGGTGGATTTGAGGTTGATCGATCTCTCAGCCGAGTGGATACTCCTGCTATGCCTACCGAATCCTCCTTCAGCCTGGATATCGACTCTCCCCTCCCCGTATTCTCCCTTCCTGATGTCGTCCATGGCAAGACCGTTTCTTCTTCCGATTTTGCCAATGCCCGCGCGGTTTTAGTGATGTTTATCTGTAAACACTGCCCCTATGTGGTTCACGTCCGGGAGGAAGTTGTACGGTTGGCTGCCGACTACTTTGCCCATGACGTCGCCTGCGTGGCGATCGCGTCCAACGATGCCATCCGATACCCCGATGATGCCCCCAATAAACTCCGGGAAATGGCTGTCACCGCAGCGCTGCCATTCCCTGTGCTCTATGATGAAACCCAGCAAGTAGCGCGTGCGTTCGGCGCTGCTTGCACACCGGATTTCTTTCTTTTTGACGGAAATGGAAAGCTCGCCTACCGCGGACGACTGGACGATAGCACCCCAGGAAACAAGAAACCCGTGACAGGAGCAGACCTTAGAGCGGCGCTCGACGCGGTGCTTGCCGGCAGCGCACCCTGTGCGCAACAACATCCGGGTGTGGGGTGTTCGATTAAGTGGAAATAGCGACAGAAACGCGTGGCGCTCGCGAGGTGCCTAGTGGAACGTAGGCTGAAATTGCGGACTATTGATCTTTTTTAAGCAATATCTCATCCGATTTTAGTTTCCGCCTTGCTTCATCTCCCATCCGAATTACCTTACACCCGATGATTACTCAGAGTCCTGTAGCATATGATTCCAAAGTCGAAGGGAATGTGATTTTTACGCGTGTAGACGCAGCAATCAACTGGATGCGCAGCAACTCGCTGTGGCCGATGCCCATGGGGCTTGCATGTTGTGCCATCGAACTGATGGCAGCCTCGTCCTCCCGGTTCGATATTTCGCGCTTTGGTGCAGAAGTGATGCGGTTTTCGCCCCGACAATCGGACGTGATGATCGTAGCCGGCACTGTGACTTACAAAATGGCACTTGCCGTAAAGCGCATCTACGATCAAATGCCCGAACCGAAATGGGTGATTGCAATGGGCGCGTGTGCGTCCAGCGGTGGCATGTATCGGAGTTATGCCGTACTTCAGGGCGTGGACCATATTATCCCGGTGGATGTCTACATCTCGGGTTGCCCTCCTCGACCGGAAGCGCTTCTCGACGGTTTGATGAGGCTGCAGAAGAAGATCATGGGCGAGCACGCGGTCGAAGACCAAAAACGTGCCCTGATCGACGCGATGTGACGTGGAACTGACCCAAGGGCGCTAATTTTATGACAATTCAAGAAGCTGAGGAAAAAATCCGGATAGCGTTTCCGGATGGTGTTCTCGATAGAGTTGAATTCCGGGGTGAAGTCAGCCTGGAAATTCCCCCGAAGGTGCTTCGGGACATTGCCTGGTTTTGCCGGGACACACTCGGGTTTGATTATCTGGTGGATATCACAAGCATCGATCAATTTGAAGTCGAACCGCGCTGGGAGATCGTTTACGAGCTTTACGCGATGGATCGTTCCCAACATCTGCGCTTGCGCATCCGGTTTGACGAAAACGTCTGTGAGGCTGACACGGTTTCTGACATCTGGCCGACGGCCGATTGGCACGAACGCGAGATTTACGACATGATGGGGATAAAATTCCGCAATCACCCGGATCTCCGCCGGATTCTGATGTGGGAGGGTTACCCCTATTTTCCGTTGCGCAAGGATTTCCCGTTGGAAGGCAGACCCAGCGATACTCCGGAAGTGGCATTTTCTGAGGTGGCGCCGCTGGCGGGGGGCCCGTTTGTCACTGCTCCGACCACCGGGAATACGCAGGTGCGCGAACCGCGTGCGCGACATGCAGGCGAGCCTCCGAACGCCGAACAATTCATTTCTGAACCTTGATCACCGACTCCACTGAGCTGGAGGAGTTTGTCGATCGGATGTCTGAGTTGCCCGTGGTGGCGCTCGATACCGAAGCCGACAGCCTCCATTGTTATTTTGAGAAGCTTTGCCTCATCCAGGTGAGCACACCCAGTGAGCATGTGCTCGTGGACCCGCTTGCCGGGGTGCCGATGCAGCCGTTTCTGGATGTGTTGGAAGACAAACGTGTCATCTTTCACGGTGCAGATTACGACTTGCGGTTGTTCCGCAGGAGCTACCGGTTTGAGCCGCGTGAAATTTTTGACACGATGATCGCTGCCAGGCTCTGTGGCATGGAACAACTAGGGCTGGCGGCGCTCGTGGAAAAATATTTCGGGATTACGCTTTGCAAAGCATCGC
>JBDNGG010000342.1:0-2286 GCA_041689405.1 Terrimicrobiaceae bacterium
GCAGTTTCGATTTTTTAAAAAACATTGTGCTTTTCTGAAAAGACGGCTGCAAGCGACCCTTTCTGCGCCCGCTAAAGCGGAATTTCTTAATGCCCTCCTGTTCTTGACAGGGGGGTTTTGCCATCCGCAGTGATTAGAATCTTCTATTATTATTTCATAAGAAGTTTGCAATGAACTATTTGCATCGTCGGTGCGCGGCGGCATCTGCGTGTTCCACTATTTCTTGGATGGAATCGGTAAGCAAGTGTGCCCAAGCGACTGCCACCAGACGCTCGTCTTCCGGCAGGCCTGCATCAAATGAAATGTCCAAAACGTAGCGGAACATAACAGCGCGGCATGCTGCTTCGTTGTCACACTTTTGCCGCAACTCTGTCATCCAGCGGTTGGCAAATTTCCTTAGAGGTTCGATTTGTTTTTTTTCATCGGTTCTTGCTGCCATCTCTTGAAAATCTTCGGATTCTTGTGAAGATAGGCGGTAGGTTTGTATGTAGTAGTTTGGTGTCATGTCATTCAGGGTTGAGTTGTGCGGTTCGATGGAAGTCACATGTCCATCTCCAAAAACTCGCGGACTGATTTTGAAACAGTCAGGCGCTTTTGGAGACGTGTGAGTCGCTTGCTGATCCACGACTCGGATTTACCCAAGGTGAGTGCAACTTGCTTGCGTGTTAGTTCGTCGATAAACAGGCTGCGCAGGAGTTCGATGTCTTTTGGATCGAGTTCCTGAGAAGCAGTACGAGAGGAGAGCAAATTGGCCATCCGTGCCCTCATTTTGTGTTCGCTTTCGTGCGCGTCGGTTTTCGGCTCGCCGTCCCATGGCAGTTGAAACTGCTCTGCATGCGCGCAAGGATCTTCTACGCCTTTGTGACGCATTTCCCTCTGCAACCTTCGCTTCCGATTGTTCGATAAGCAAACAGCTATGGCTTTCCCCAGTGCTGTGGATATCGCGAGTATGTCCCGGACTTCAACGGCTGCCTGAAGATCCCTGTTTCCCTCCAGAAAGTGCACAAGCAATTCCTTTGCGGCATCCTGCCTTATATCGCCATCGAGACCTTCCAGATAGCCGCTCAGGGTTCCACTGGGAAGTGTTTTCCGGAGATGGAGATCCAGTTCGATTCCGAAGACTTCAAAGTTGTGCTTATGACCAGGTTGGTCCACCCATTGTAGATAGGCTTGCGCGATGTTATAATTTTCAGGGTTCCTTCCAGCTGATGCCGGAACTGTCGTTTGGATTGATGTCTTTTTCATTTTTGACACCGTCCCTCACGACTTTTGGGGCAACTGCGGACCGCAGACCGAAAGGTCGAGGGCCCACGCCCATTTCTCTCCCCACTTAAAAAATCGGAAAAATTTCCGGGCGAAGCGGGTTAATACATTGATGAGTAAACACGCTTGGCCCATGCACACCCGGGTTTGGAGCAACCGGGATGTCCGGAAACTTCTGTGCCTTTATTCGGCAGGGCATCCGTGCGCGGAGATCGCATCCATTCTCGGCCGCAGCGATCGTGCGGTGAGGCACAAGTTACTTAAATTAGGATACTCCAGCGCCCGCGTGCTCGAACCCCGCGATGGACTCGCTCCGCTCGATCCGGGAGGTGTGTCTGCAGAGGTTGCCGACGAATGGACAGGTGAAGAATACGATCTCGTCCGGTCCATTGCGGCACGTCAATTGGAGCGCGCAGAGGAGAATAAAGTCCGGCGTGAAATTATCGCTGAATCCCAGGACGAGATTCTTGCCACCCGATTTTTGGAAGAGTTCCGGCGCACGGTGTTGGCCATGCCTCCGACGATTAACATTCCGCAGGCGCGGCCAGCAAAAACCGGAGAGGATGTATGCGTCGTCCTCTTCGGCGATTTGCACTGTGGCCAGGTTGTGGATCCGAGGGAGATCGAGGGTTATTCGACTCGTTGGGGTAGCTACGATCCGGCGGTCATGGTCGCCCGCATCCATCTCTACGAGTCCCATATTCTGCGCATTCTGGAGACGCATCCCGCAAAGCACATGGTTCTCGTCATGCTTGGGGACATGGTGCACGGGCGTTTGGGGCACAGTCTGGAGGACGACTTGACCCTGCCGATCGCTACACAATCGGATCTCGCGATGAACTGTCTATACCAGTTCGTGGCCCGCATTGCTTCCCGGGTGCCTTCTATCGAAGTGCACGGGGTTGCTGGCAACCATGGAAGGTGGCCTGGCCAACGCAAGATGCCAACCGACCGCCGGTGGAGCCAGCTTGACACGATGCTCTACGATGCCGTTGGCCTTCTCGCCGAGAAGACCCTCCCCAA
>JBDNGG010000343.1:0-3191 GCA_041689405.1 Terrimicrobiaceae bacterium
TCGCCGTGCCACTCGCAAACCGGTTTGCAGATGGCACGATGAGTCGCCGGTCCCGGAGCTTTTCGAATCGAAAAATCTCCGCCCGCATCCCAGGGATTAAATCCTGTATTCCCATTCTGTTCATTTTGCTTCCTTCGCTCCCGCTCAGTTCACCCTAGCGGGCTGCGGATATTGCCGCAGGCTATCCCGGGCAGTCCCACCTCTCCGGTGTTGTCAAAAAAACCGCATCGTATATCCCGTTAATCCAGCAAAATCTTGTCCATCCTGTTTAGTTCGGAACCCGCATCCCATTTCAGCCGGTCGCTTTGATGATCTTGCTTTTCCGATGCCTCCAGCGATCATTACCTCATGAAAATCACGTTAGAAGTGCCAGATACCTCCTTTTCGATCACCAGAGAACGTCCAGAAGAGTTTGCCCGTTCACTGCAAATCGCTGCAGCCGCCAAGTGGTATGAACTTGGAAGAATATCGCAGTCGAAAGCTGCTGAATTGATCGGCTGCAACCGCATCGAGCTTTTCAACCATCTTCGAGAACATGAGGTCCCGTTTCTTCAGGTAACCGCGAACGATCTCGAGCAAGAACTGGCGGATTCGAGGATATGAAAGGATGGATCTTGCGGCCGAAGCGATAGCCGAGCATCGGCGCATGAGACCGCCGCGAGCTCTGAATACGTTTTAGACAGCATCGGCGCGTGGGAACGCGAGAGGCAGCCTGCGGGAATATCCGCAGCCCGACAGGGCAAGATGAGCGGCTTCCTGCTTGGAGAGCGATACAGCTCGGAGAGGAGCGAACGAGGCAATATGGACAGAATTTTCAGAATGATACAGATGCAGGTCGTTCGGATAGCATCCAGGGAAGTTACGAGTAACGGGTGGCGGGTAACGGGTAATGCGTGAACTCCACCGAATCCGCCGCCTCCCGTTCATCCTGACAAATCTTGTCCATCCTGTTTAGTTCGAAACAAATCTTTCAACTTTCAGCTTTGTATCGCCCTCTGTGCCCTCCGTGCCTCTGTGTGCGATAAATCGTATTGCAACTTCTTCATGTCCCTCATGGTAAACCTCATGCATTTTCACCACGAAGAGCATGAAGAGGCATGAAGGTATTTCTTTTGACAGAATGGACAGAATTTTTCGAATCTACAAAGTCGACAAGCGATCCCATTCCGGCTATGCTTCTAAATGTGATACAGCGGTCAATAACAACTCGTGAGGAGATACTTTCGCGGCTTGCCGGGATTAGGTCCACTCTGTTCGCGAGATATCCGATTCGAGAACTTGCTTTGTTTGGGTCTTGGGCGCGCGGTGAGGCTTCACCTCAAAGCGACATCGATCTCTTGGTTGATATCGATCCAGAAGTTGGCTTGCAGCTCGTGGATCTTGCCGAAGAACTTGAAGCTTCACTCGGGCGCCGGGTCGACCTGGTTTCCAGCCGTGCTATGAAGCCACAAATGGCGGCTCGGATTCAGCCCGATCTTCTCTATGCCTAAACGTGACGGAGATTTGCTGCTCGCGGATATTTTAGAGGCCGCCACCAAGATCAGGCGATACACGAGTGGCATGGATTTGGAGCAGTTCAAATCGGATTCCAAAACGACAGACGCTGTCGTCAGGAATCTGGAAATCATCGGGGAAGCCGCTAAAAACCTTCCAGACTCAGTCATCCAAGCATACCCCGGTATCCCTTGGAGACAGATCGCCGGATTAAGAAACCGAATCGTCCACGACTATTTCGGAGTGGATCTCGAACTGATCTGGAAAATCGTCGTCAGTAACATCCCAACCTTACTCGAAGCACTGGGCGACGAGTGGCGAATAACGAGTGGCGAGTAACGAGTAACGAGTGGCGAGTAATGGGTGACGAGTAAAGGGTGGCGAGTGGCGAGTGAACTCCACCGAATCCGCCGCCTCCCGTTCATCCTGACAAATCTTGTCCATCCTGTTTAGTTCGAAACCCGCATCCGTATCCCATTTCCAATTTCCAACTTTCAGCTTTCAGCTTTGTATCGCCCCCTGTGTCCTCCGTGCCTCTGTGTGCTAGTACTGCATCATCCTGTTAATCCTGAAAAATCCTGTAAATTGATTTGCGTTGCTCACCCTTCGGGCTTCCTCTCGGAAGTCTGTCTCGGCTGCGCCTCGGCTCTGTCTGAAAGCACCTATCCGTGACCGATCCGATTCCCGTCACGAGCTCTCGACTTTTGGACGGTCCGGATCCATATTTACTTTGTGCATCCTGAAATTCAAATGATTCTGAACAACCGGGCGGACTCCTTGGCTGCACTCTGCTCCGATCTGTCTGTCAAACGTCTCGGCATGTTCGGTTCTGCCTGCGGAATTGCTTTTGACCCCACCAGCAGCGACGTGGATTTCCTCGTCGATTTCAAAGATGCGGACCGCCCAGGCATCGCCGATCGCTATTTCTCACTCGTCGAAGGTCTAGAAGGAATTTTCGAACGTCCGGCTGATGTTATCACGCGGCGCTCAATCAGAAATCCCGTATTCCGCCGCGTCGTCGACAAAACCGAAACGCTCCTTTATGAGGGTTGAAGTCGAAAGCATCGGCGCGTTGGGGCCGCGCGAGGCAGCCTGTTGAGTATCAACAGCCCGTAGGGCGACACGCGCGGGAGCGTGGGAGGCAACATCCTGAAGGTTGGCAAAACACTTCGAGGGATTCACCGAAGGAATCGACCTAGATGCCTATCGGAGGGATTCCATGCGCAAGGCAGCCGTCGAAAGGAAATTCGAGATCATCGGCGAAGCCTGTACAAATCTCAGGACGGAATCGCCAGAAATTTTGGATCGAATCTCCGATGCCAGTCAGATCATCGGCTTTCGAAATCGACTTATTCATGGCTACGATTCAGTGGACGACGCCATCGTTTGGGACGTATTACAAAGGAAACTTCCCACTCTCAAAATCGAAGTTTCAGCCCTTCTGGACGGCAAACAATAACCCGCAACATCACCATCTTTATTTCCCGCGATAAACCGTATTGCAACTTCTTCATGTCCTTCACGGTAAACCTCATGCATTTTCACCACGAAGAGCATGAAGAGGCATGAAGGTATTTCTTTTGACAGAGCCGAGCCGCAGCCGAGACAGACTTCCGAGAGGAAGCCCGAAGGGTGAGCAACGCAAATCAATTTTCAGATTTTTTAGGAATTATACAAATGCAGGTCGTTCGGATGAA